>CAZNLG010000051.1:5748-6772 GCA_964573765.1 uncultured Candidatus Bathyarchaeia archaeon
CGTTAAAAGATTTCTGTAAACTTCAAGATGTTTTTCTGCAATTTTTTCCCAACAGGTTTTTTCCGCATAAGCTTTAATTCGTTTTGAAACATCTTCCCTAAAGTTTTTATCCGTCAATAGTTTTATGATTATCTCTATAAAACGGTCTTTTTCTCCAACGTTAAACGTTGTTTCAGGTGTAACCACTTCTACTTCTTTAAACCTTGGTACTCTTGTAGCGACAATAGGTTTACCAGCACCCATTCCTAGATGGAGAGCACCACTTACTTCTAGGAACTGTTGGTCATGTAGAAAGACAACGGTATCTGCCGCACTAAACACGGTTTCTAATTCTTCATCCGGAAACCACTTCTCTATAAACCTAACATATTTCCCCAGTTCTAGGTCAACCACCAAATCTTTTCTTAACCCTGCTTCTTTGATGTCATCTTTGGATGAGTAAGGATGAAGGGTTCCGATTAAAAGTAGACGGGTATTGGGTACTTTTTTAAGAATGTCTGGTAACGCTTCTATCAGTAAACGTTCATTTTTAAATTTTCTGATAAAACCAAAAGACATGATAATGAGGTTGTTCCCAGAAAAACCAAATTTTTCTTTTGCTTTAGAAGGGTCTATTTTTGTTATTATTTTTGTACCATGAGGTATAACAACAACCTTCTCTTCTTCAACACCATAATCGATAAGCTGTTTTTTCATGACATCTGAATGAACTATGATTTTATCGGTAAGTTCACCTAACTTTCTATGGTTTTTTTCCAGGTTTTCCATACCATAAGTTTTTTCTATCTCATCTTTATCGGCTGGAATCGTATGAACTTTATGCATTGTAACAACGGTTTTTATTCCAGTTTTTCGGGTACCTTCAAGAAAATCAAAGAAAGTAGGAGTAAACCCGTAAATCCCATATTCATGTTGAATATGGATAATATCTGGTTTTTTCTCTTTGACCAAGCTTAAAATGTTTTGAGCATAGTTTTCTTCCCTACTAAAACAAGGAATACATGTTAATCTGTCTGTCTGAATT
>CAZNLG010000051.1:6782-8085 GCA_964573765.1 uncultured Candidatus Bathyarchaeia archaeon
TTATTTAATGCGTTTCTCTGCATCCGAATCCATTCTTTATCCTTCATTTTTAGGGTGTTAACTGTATATTTTAAGAATTCTTCGTCGTTTCTTGCAAGATAACCTTCTTTACCATGAGAAACGGTTTCTCTTGTTCCACCTGAACTGTAGGTAACAACAGGTGTTCCTTGACTCATCGCTTCAATTAAAGATAAACCAAAATGTTCTCCTATTCTAGGATGACAGAAAACCTTTGCACTTGAATAAAGTTTAACAAGTTCTTCATCGGAAGGATTTGGATAAACTTCGATGTCTTTGTATTTTTCCACTTTTTTTAGGAGGTCTTCGTAAAATTCTTTATGTCTTCCATCCGGAAAACCAGCTAAGATAAGTTTTGCATTGTCAACTTCCTTTTTGATTTTTGGGAATATTTTGATAAGAAAATCTTGTCTTTTTAGTTTCGTAAATCTTCCCACGTTTAACACGATGTTTTCTCTAGGTTTTCCTAAATTTTCTGGTGGTTGGACAAACTTATAGTCAATGGGTGGATGGAAAACTTCTGCTTTTTTCTTCCAAAATTTTTCTACAGCTTTCTTTGTATAGTTGGAGTTGCAAAGGATTTTGTCTACAGCCCACAGAAAACATTTGTTAAACCATTCTGGAAACCTAAAATAGGATAGATACAATTCTGGTTGACTTGTTTGGCGTTCTTCTTCAATTGGAAAATGAACATATTGAATTGTTTTTATGTTATCGTTTATGAGTTTGATGATTCCAAGATTAACGGTGTCTTCAGTCATAGAGATAACTATGTCTGGGTTAAAATCATCCACAAGGTTTTTTATGGAGTAAGCTATTGAAGCAAAATTGTTAAGCATAATGTTACCTAGGTCTTGAGGTAATTTTTTTACAAAAAGAAGGTTTACCTTTTCAAAGTCGGAAAATGCATCTTGTAAAGACAAAGTTAAGATTGAAACTTCATCTCCAAGATTCTTTAGTCCTAAAGCTAGTATTCTTGTTAGTCTTTCGCCGCCTCCCTTAACAAAAAGATGTGGGTGAATTAGAACTATACGCATGGTATTATACACGTAGTAAGCCTTTGGTTATAAACCTTATTCATAGTAAGATTAAACCATAAGATTTTAAAAAATCGTCAAGAAGAGTTATCCAGTAAAGCCAAGAAGGACCTATCTATATATCGTAATTTCTGAATTTATCGATATTTTTAAATATCAAACATGACATTATCAAGATTGATAATCATGAGTGAAAGAAAACTTCTTCAGGATTATCGAGTAAGTGTTCTTAGAGCTTTAGCTGACCC
>CAZNLG010000052.1:0-5385 GCA_964573765.1 uncultured Candidatus Bathyarchaeia archaeon
CATCGATGTACAGTATATTTCTGTTAGCCTTTGCTAAAATACCAGGCTCTAATGCTTTAATTCCCTCTTTAAGCGCTTTTTTAATATCAATTGTTCCTACAACCATATCTTCTGTTGCTGATAGGGGCATATCTACAATTGTCATCTTTTTTTCGATCCATGGTAGCTTCCCCTCTTTTTTGTACTTCTCTTGACAGGATTTACACATAAGTCTCAAGTCTTCAGGAGAACAATTGAAAGGACAATCTTTAACAACCTTTATTTTTGGAAGCAAATCTGCTAATGCACGTACTGCTGTTGACTTTCCGGTTCCTTTATCCCCCTTTATTAGTACTCCCCCGATGGTTGGGTCTATCGCATTAACCAACAATGCTTTTTTCATTAAATCTTGTTCAACTATCGCAGTGAACGGGAATATTACGAATTTATGGTGCACTATCTCCCTTCCCTAAACACTTTATCAAGCGGAAAGCTTAGATTTACCAAGTAATGTAGCGGTCCGACCTTAGTGTCAACGACTGTGACTGTTGGTTTCTCGTATCTGCTTATGGAAGGCTGGTAGGAGAAGTAGTAATAACCTAGAACAAAGGCAATCGTAGCAACTGCTATGACTATTTCAAGCATTTTAAACAGAATTCCCCCTTTTCCTATAGCCCAATGAACCCTTATAAATGTAGTAATACAATTGTTTATAAATGTACGATTATTCGAAACTTTATAAGTTTAATTGCTTCAGCATGTTAGTTTGTTGCTAAATGGTCTAAAATTCTTTTTTTGTCGTTTTAGGTTCGGTTTAATTTTTTTTCTTGAATATCTTCGCTTTTAAACGTTTATCATTGGCTGTGAACAGTTAACACCCCAGAGAAATTAGAGATTTTTTAAGATATGGAGGCGATTTATCGACACCAGGTGTTACGGTGGTCATCTTTCGGTACTGTAAACTTCTTTCCAACTGAACATTTTTAATTGGATAGGTTATGATAACTTCCAAGTAAGTTTTGTGGTTTTACAGTTTCCAATACTTAGACAAGATGTTTCTTAAGTTTCTCACAGTTTCTTCTGCTCTACTTCTTATGCTGGAAGATGCAGAAGTTTTTTTATCTTCGATGGGAAGGACTGTTTCTGTTAAAGCTGCTATGGTTGTAGGAAAGGATTTGGAGAGAGTTTCAGGGGAATATCCTCCTTCAAGAAAACCTATAAGTCTTCCGTTACAATGTTTTTTTGAAAGTTTAACCATAGCTTCCGTCATTTTTCTGTAACATTCTGCAGAAATGTTTATGCTTGAAATCATATCTGAATGATGAGCATCAAAACCTGCTGAAAGTAAGACTAAGTCTGGTTTAAACTCTTCAGCAACAGGTAGTACCACTTCTTCTAATGCCTTTAAATAGGCTGTGTCATCTGACCCATGGGGTAAGGGAACATTTACCTTGTAACCTCTACCTTCACCTTCTCCCAACTGGTTTTCATATCCCGTACCGGGATAGATTCCTCTCTCATGAAAACTTACATAGAGAACTTGGGGTGAACTATTAAAAATTTCTTGGATTCCATTTCCGTGGTGAACATCAAAATCAAAGATCAACACTTTCTTTGCTAACTGTTTTTTTAATGTAAAAGCTGTTGTAACAGCAACATTGTTAAAAACACAAAAACCTACACTTGATGCCCCCATTGCTCTACCAAAGATTCCTGCATGATGTCCTGGTGGTCTAAGAAGACCAAAAGCATTTTGGTATTCACCCTTAAAAATCAACTCACATATTTTTAGCATTCCTCCCACAGCATAAGATGCAACATCATAACTTTCCTTGGAGAGACGGGTATCTCCATCATAGTATCCACCACCAGAAAGACAGAAACGTTTTATTTCTTCAATGTAGCTTCTGTCATGAACCAACTCTAACTCTTCAACCGTAGCTTCTCTAGGCTCCACAATTATACATTTGTCTTCAGAAAGTAAACCAAAATTTTTGAGGGCTTCCAAAGCAATTTTAAGTCTTGCAGGATTTTCACAATGCATTCCTGTTTTATGTTCAAGGAATTTTTCACTGTAGATAAGAGCAGTTTTGGGTTTCATACTCTTACACCTAAAGTTTAGTTTACATTAAATCCTCGTATGGAAAAGTTTAATGTTTTTGGTTTTAGGCTTAGTGTTTAAAAGTTAGCCCTACACCTATCATAGTTGATGAGTTAACATGGTTGTGACAAAAATCCGTAAAAGAGACGGAAAAATTGAAGAATTTAACCCCGAAAAAATAACCATAGCTATTTTTAAGGCTTTAAAATCTGTGGGAAAGGAAGACCTAAAGACAGCCCAAAAACTTTCCGGTCAGGTTGTTTCGGTTGTTGAAGAAAAATTTGGTGAAAAGGAAATTCCAAACGTTGAAGAAGTTCAGGACATAGTTGAAACAGTCCTCATAAAAAATGGACTTGCTGATGTTGCAAAATCCTACATCCTCTACAGACAAAAACGTAGCGAGGTTAGGGAAGCAAAAAAACTTCTTGGTGTAAGTGATGACCTAAAACTAAGTGTAAACGCAACAAAAGTTTTGAGAAACCGTTATCTACTTAGAAATGAAGCAGGAGAAATAATCGAAACTCCAAAACAAATGTTTCGTAGAGTTGCTAAGGCTATAGCCACTGTAGACCTAATGTACGATAAAACAGCCAACGTGGAGAAAGTTGAAGAAGAATTTTTCCGGATAATGGTAAATCTTGAATTCCTCCCAAACTCACCAACACTTATGAATGCTGGAACAGAACTTGGACAATTATCTGCATGTTTTGTCCTTCCGGTTGAAGACTCCATTGAAGGAATTTTTAATGCTGTAAAAAACATGGCTTTAATCCATAAATCCGGTGGTGGTACAGGTTTTTCTTTTTCTAAACTAAGACCTAAAGGTGATGTTGTTCGAACAACAAAGGGGATAGCTTCAGGTCCTGTGTCTTTTATGCAAATCTTTGATGTCTCAACCAGTGTAATAAAACAGGGAGGTCGTCGTCGTGGAGCTAACATGGGTGTTCTCAGTGTTTATCATCCAGACATTCTGGAATTCATAACCGCAAAATCAAGGGAAGGTGTACTTACAAACTTTAACATTTCAGTAGCTGTAGACGACAAATTTATGGAAGCCGTGGAAAAAAATGAAGAATATTTTCTTGTAAATCCTAGAACAGGTGAAAAGGTTAAAAGTTTACCTGCAAAACTTGTTTTTGACCTTATCGTAAACATGGCTTGGCGAACAGGAGACCCTGGTCTTATATTTCTAGATGAAATTAACAGACATAACCCCACACCTGAAATCGGTATGATTGAAAGTACAAATCCTTGTGGGGAACAACCTCTTCTACCCTATGAATCCTGTAACCTAGGCTCCATAAACCTAACAAAAGTTGTGGAAAAAGGTGAGATTAACTGGGAGAAACTTAGAAGACTTGTAAGAGTTTCTGTCCATTTTCTGGACAATGTTATAGATGCAAACAGGTTTCCCCTACCGGAAATCGAACAGATGACTAAAGCTAACAGAAAGATTGGTTTAGGGGTTATGGGTTGGGCTGAAACATTAATTATGTTAGGTATCCCCTACGACTCTGATGAAGCATTAAAGATGGCTGAAAAAGTTATGAAGTTTATAACAGAAGAAGCCAGAAAAAAGTCTGTTGAGATGGGTTTGGAACGGGGTTCATTTCCAAACTTTGAAAGAAGTATCTGGGTTAAGAAGGGGTTTAAAGCTTTAAGAAATGCAACAGTCACAACCATAGCACCAACTGGAACCATAAGTATAATTGCTGATGTTACAAGTGGAATTGAACCCTTATTTGCTATATCCTATGTTCGAAATGTTTTGGAAGGAGCAAAACTTTTCGAGGTAAATAGGTTGTTTGAAGAAACTGCTCGAAAAAGAAACTTTTACAGTAAAGATTTGATGATGGAGATTGCAAAAAAAGGTTCCTTGAAAAACATAGATGGGATACCCGAAGATGTAAAAAGGATTTTTGTGACTGCTTTGGATATAGCACCAGAATGGCATGTTCGAATGCAAGCAGCCTTCCAAAAATACACAGACAACGCTGTCTCAAAAACGATAAATCTTCCACCTGAAGCAGGTCTTGAAGATGTTCGAAAAGTTTTCATGTTGGCGTACAAGTTAAAATGTAAGGGAATAACTGTCTATCGTTATGGAAGTAAAAAAGAACAAGTTTTATCCATCACCCCACCAGAAATGGCTGTTCTATCTGAAGAACCAGTAACTGTGGAATCTGAATATGCAGGGGGATGTCCCGTTTTAACATGTCTTCATTAACGGAAAAATCTTCTTGTTTAAACGAAATGTTAAAGGGTTACTGTTACCATAGTGATCATGAAAAATTTTTTGAGGTGAAAAATTATGGTTTGGGATGAATGGTGGAGAAGACGTAGAAGCCGTTTCCCCTTCTTTGGAAGCTGGTTCTTTGAAGAGTTTGATGAAATGATGAAAGAGATGGAACGAATGATGGAAGAAATGTTCAGAGGTTTTCCAGGGGAGCTTCCAAAAAATCTGTTAAGAGAACGTAAACTACCCGATGGGAGAATTGTCAGGGAATTCGGTCCTGTTGTCTATGGATATTCCATAACCATAGGACCAGACGGTAAACCCATCGTAAGAGAATTTGGAAACGTGAAACCTTCCCTTAGAGGTATAAAACCAAGCTTAGACATAAAGATGGAGCGGGAGCCTCTTGTCGATGTCATGTCTGACGATGGAAACATTAAAGTGATTGCAGAGCTTCCGGGAGTTGAAAAACAAGACATTAAGCTTCATGCAACTTCAAAGACTTTAACGATATCTGTTGATACACCCCAAAGAAAATACTACAAGGAACTTGAGCTTCCTGAAGAAGTAGACCCCAAAACCGCGAAAAGTGTCTATAGAAACGGTGTTCTTGAAGTAACGATGGCTAAAGTTAAAGAAAAACCAAAGGGTGAACCAATAAAGGTAGAATAAAAATTTAATTTTATCTAAACTTTTTTTCTTCAAGCGGATAAACCGTAAAAATTCCTTCTTTGTCTTTTACAACTCTAACCCTAACTTTACGAGGGGGTTTTTCAATACCCCTACTCCAAATAAATCTGTTAAGACTTCCGTTTATCCTAAAATCTTCGGTTTTTAAGTGTCTCTTCAGAAATTCTTTAAGAACCCTCATAGCCTTAGGTGTTCTTTTTAAACGTGAAACAATCCAAGCTTTTCTAAGAGGAATAACATAAAATCTTTCTTCAACAACTTCTTCTTCAGGTTCTCTTTTCTTTTCGACAGTTTCTTTAACTTCCGACATTTGTATCATCCCTTACATCTAAACTTTTATTTTTGTCCTACGCCAATGTCTTTGTTTTGGTGTTCTTCT
>CAZNLG010000052.1:5395-7911 GCA_964573765.1 uncultured Candidatus Bathyarchaeia archaeon
TGTTCTTCTAACATTTCCTTTTGTCTTAGCCATAACCCAAGCTGGAACAGGTTTAGCTTGTTTGTAGGCTTTTGCAAGCCTAAGTTTTTTTGGAAGACTTTTTGCTCTTGCCAAACTTCCACCAAACTTTAAGTCCTAATTATATTCGACGAATAGTAATTTCTCTTTTTCTTGAAGAAATTCTGCTAAGAATCTCTTTTAACTGTTCATCCGTTATGGGTAGGTTAATCCTACCAGTTTGAGCTAGTTGAATAAGTTGAGCTTCAAGCTGTTCAGCAAACTCAGGTCTAACCATTTTAATGTTTGTTAATCTTTGTCTAGCTTCCGGTGTTAATATTAACCTTAAAGCAGCTTGTTTTTCCATCTCAGCTTTTGCTTTAGCTTCTTCTTCAGCCAACTTTTTCTGTAAATCTAGGAGCTTCTGCTCCTTTAAACGTTGAAGTTCAAAATCTTCTTCAGACAAAAAATTAACCCCCTTTTTCTGTTTCAACTTTTATTTCATATGAAAGTTTATCAAGTAAACTTCTTCCTTCATCAGTTATTGTTCGACCCTTTCTTGGAAGAGTTTTAATGAGTCCTGCTTTTTCTAATTGTTGGAGAGCTTTTCTTATAATTGCACCACCACCTCTTTTTGAGTGTTCTGGTCTTTTTTTCCCTGTTTTTCTTCCTCCATATTCCAGTCTAAGTCTTGAAACACCAATTGGGCCTTTTATGTAGATCTTTCTTAGGAGGGAAGCACATCTTGTATACCACCAATCTTCACTCTCAGGTGGACGTTGTTTATGAACTCCGGTCTTTACAAAAGAAGCCCAAACAGGAGGTTTAACTTCATCCACGTTTTCCATTAAATATTCTGCTAGTTTTTTGATAAGTTTATCAGAAGGAACATCATAGACCGTAGCCAAACCCTATAGCCTCACATACGATCTGATTTTTCTAATCCAACCCTAAAAAATATTTATTTGTATTTATAGTTTGTCGTGATTAAAACTACTTTTCCTTTGCATGACATTTTTTACAAAGCCTTAACGCTTCAACATAATCATCAAGGTATAAACCCTTCTTGTACACACCCCTATAATGAGCACATTCAAAACAAACTGGTTTCTGGCAGAACTGGCATTTTCCCCACAGGTATCCTTCATCTTCTGCAAGCAACTCTCTACCACAATCAACACAAACTATTTTTTCCTTTTTCTCTGACTTTTTCACCTGAATCACCTAAAAGCTTAATGTGTATTTAGCGAGAGCTGCAGAAAGGTCTGATGAAGTAAAAATACCAACCAATTTTCCTTCATTACTGAGCACTGGTAACCTACGTACACGTAACTGAGCCATGATCCTTGCAGCTTCCCTAAGACTTGTTTCAGGTTTAACCGTAACCAATGGTTTTGACATGTAATCCTTCACTTTAGCCTTCTTTAAATCAACATCCTTCAAAATTATTTTTGAAAGTAAATCTCTTTCTGTGAATATTCCAACAGGTTTTCCTTCTTTTGTCACTATGAGGCTTCCAACACGTTTTTCACCCATAACTTTACAAGCTTCTTCAACAGAACTTTCTTCATCCACAGTAAGCACGTTTTTTGTCATTACATCCATCACTCGAGGACGTTGCATGGAAAGACCTCCCTTGACAACTAGATAAATTCTAATTCCCTAATATTTTTTGGTGTTTGTACAAATTTTAAAGCAAAATTTTTTTATTTTTGCATGTTATAATTCCTCCCCGGAACCATAAGGTAAGGTGGGTGTAGTAAAATAGAAGAAGACGAAGAACTTGAAAGAATCAAAAAGAAAAAAATCCAAGAACTTACAGAAAAAATAAGCGCAGAAGAAACAAAACCGGTTGTTCTTACGGATTCTGATTTTGATGATTTTGTGAAAAAACATCGTTTAGTTGTAGTAGACTTCTGGGCTCCATGGTGTGGACCATGCCGAATGATTGCACCTATCTTAGAAGCCTTAGCAAAAAGTTATGCTGGAAAAGTTATTTTTGGAAAAGTTAACGTTGATGAAAATCCTAAGCTTGCCATGGAATACGGGGTAACCGCTATTCCCACGTTGGTTGTTTTAAAAAATGGTGTAGAGGTGGATAGAATGGTAGGTCTTGCCCCCAAAAACATCATAGAAGCAACAGTCAAAAAATACCTTACCTAACGGTTTTAAATAGCTTTTAAATTCCTATTTAAAAATTTTAACCTGAAAAATGAAAAATTAACGTTTAGAACAACCATAACCCTTATATATCAAGTTTCCCTCAACATCTATTGCTCAAAAAGTCGCCCGCAACCATTAAGGGCGGCGGCGTCGAATAGACTATGAAGATGTTTTGTCTGAGAATGAAAACTTTTCGACCTCCGGTTGCGGGCACACTATGAGGACCTAAGATTTCCGCTTAGGTCTGATGTGGGTTTACCGTAACCCGCCAAATTCAGTCGACATGCCGTACTCTCCATTTCCCAACTCCGGTTGATCCTGCCGGACCCCACTGCTATCGGGGTGGGACTAAGCCA
>CAZNLG010000053.1:0-7836 GCA_964573765.1 uncultured Candidatus Bathyarchaeia archaeon
ATCCATACCTCTTGTCGGTTCATCTAAAACAAGAACTTTGGGTTTTCCAACGATAACAGAAGCTAAAGCAACTCTTTGACGTTCTCCTCCGCTTAAAAATCGAGGATATATTTTTTTGTACTGTTCAAGGTTAAATTTTTTCAGAACCCAATTTACTCTTTCTACAGCTTCTTCAACTGGTAAGTTTAGGTTTTTTAATGTAAACTCAATTTCTTTTTTGACGGTGTCTTCAAAAAGATGGTCGTTTGGGTTTTGAAAAACAAACCCAACGATTTTTCCAAGTTCTGCAACCGTGGTTTTGGAAGTATCAACACCGTTTATGAAGACTTCTCCTTTTGTTGGTTTGAGAAGACCGTTAAAATGTTTTACTAGAGTTGTTTTTCCAGAAGAATTTCTACCCATGATTGCAACAAATTCTCCTTCATAAATCTTTAAGTTTATGTTTTTTAGGGCTTCAACTCCGTTGGGATAAACATACCAGAGATTTTTAGCTTCAATGACAACTCTCCCCCTAGACCTAAAATCTTTAAATGAAAATGTCTTAACTGGTTTAGGGAGTTTACTTAAGGTTATTCTTGCTTCTTTGATTGATAGGGGGATTCCGTTCACTGGAAAACCTTCTTTTCGGAGTCTTTTTGCAAGTTTAACGATGGGAGGGACAGCAACTCCAATTTTTGACGGAAGGTCATCGTTGAAGACTTCACGAGGTTTTCCGTCACATACAATTTTTCCTTCATCCATGATGATTAACCTATCCACGTAATGAACTACCCTTTCAAGTCGATGTTCAACCAATAATACCGTAATACCCAGTTCATTGTTGAGTTTTTCCAGTAGCATAAGGATTTCTTCCGAACTTTTTGGGTCAAGCTGAGAAGTTGGTTCATCCAGGACTAGAACTTCCGGATGTAAAGCTAAAACCGAAGCAATTGCAACCTTCTGTTTTTCTCCACCAGAAAGTTCATGAACATTTTTATGACGTAGATGAGATATACCAACAGTGTCTAAAGTTTCTTCAATTCTTTTAAGGATTAGGCTTTTCGGGAAACCAAGGTTTTCCATACCAAAGGCTATTTCTCTTTCAACTTCCATGGTTACAATTTGGTTTTCAGGGTCTTGAAAAACCACACCAACTTTCTCTGCAAGCTTATTTGTAGAATTTTCTAGTACGTTAAGCCCCTGAATTTCAACCTTACCTTTAACTCGTCCTCCATAGAAATGGGGGATCAATCCGTTAAGACACCTACATAAACTGGATTTTCCACTACCCGAAGACCCTGAAACCAAAACAAATTCTCCATCATGGATTTGAAGGTTTATTTCTTTAAGAGCAGGATTTCTGGTGTCTGGATAATAAAAGGTAAAATTCTCAAATTTGATCATGACTTATTTTCCCTCCAACCAAAACAGTTAGAGCTGTTAGAAAAGCGATGAAGACAAATATGAGTAAGGCTAGGTAATCTGAACTTGTTAAGATGGGATGTTGGATAAATGGGTAACATTGAAAACTACCGTATCCGTGAACTCTTAAAAGACAACCAAAAATAAGTAAAGACAGGGTAAGAATTAGAGTTAAACCATCGAACCAGCTTATTTTTAACTCCTTGTAAAAGGTTCTTTTTCTTAAACCAAAAGCTCTGGATTCCATTGCTTCAGCAATTTGAACAGCTCTATCCAAAGAGTTTGAGAGTAAAATGGTTAGAAAGGGAATTCTACTTTTAATTTTTCCAAGAAAACTTTTTTGGTTAAGTTCCAATCCTCTTGCTCTACAAACATCCATAACTGTTTTTGCATCTTCAAGTAGGGTTGGAATAAACCTAGTTGAGAGGGATGCGGCAAAAACAGAATGAAAGGGAAACTTAAGCTTTAACATAACCAACATAAAATCATCGGGATGGACTATAAAAGTTAAGATTGTAAAGGCTGAAAATATTACAACTAACCTTAAAGCCATTCCAACTCCAAAAATGAAGGATTCTAAAGTTATCTTTTGGTGGTTTAAGAAGGGTACTTGGAAAATCACATGAGTACCTTCATTTGAGAAAATCATATTTAAAAGAATCACTGTTAAACAAAGCAAACCAACAAACTTCATAAATTTTAACCATTCCTTCCCAATTTTTGCTAAAACAATGAAAGATAGTGTAAAAATAAAGAACATGAGAAGATATATCGGGTTTTCAAAGATTATACTAAGTATTGTTAGGCTTCCAACCCAGACTATCTTGCAAAGGGGATTTAACCTATGAATGACAGTGTTTTTAGGTTTATACGTTAACATGGAGGAACACCGTAAACCTTACCTTCAACTATAACAACGGCAAAAAAACGGCTAAATTCTTCTGGATTGTTAATAAAAAGCATAACTGTGTTTTTTACATCATTTTTTGTGATACCCGAAATAACCCAAACAACGTTTTCACATGTAAGTGTTCCTTTTGGGTTCCAAGGGTTTTGAGTTGCTTGAATTACTCCGCCGGAAGTTGACTTTTTTACTACATTTCCTTTACAATCCAACAAGACCATTTTACCATCGTCAAAGTAAACATAGAAACCTAACTTTTCATGGATTTTGTTCAATTCTTGGATAGGTTGAAAATTTTGAGTGCCAATTAATATTAAGTTTGAGTGTTTCTTTTCTTCTTCCTTGAGATTTGTTAAAGTTTTTGTTAGAACATGTTTAACCCCAAAACTGGTAAGACTGTTCTTTATTAGAGATGCTTCTTCTTTAAATCCTTCCTGATAAACGATAATTGTTTTCATTGTTTTTCCACCATAACCATGTAGGAAGGGTTCGGGGAAATCTCCTATGATTGCTGAAACAGTTGGATAAAAACTCCAGTCATGAAAATCCCAATGTTCAATGTCTCCTTCACACATTTGATAGTCCGTTGCACCAACATTGGCTAACATTCCATTAACATAGAAAAACCAGTCCTTTTTGGTCGGATTAGTTCCCGTGTACTGGGAACTTACATTGTTGATACTGTAAACAAAACCTCCACCATACCTTGTTTCAACTTCAGCAACTTTTTTTAGAGTGTCCATAGCTGTAGTTCCGGTTTCAATCTGAACATATTCTTCCAACATTAAACTTCTACCAAAGTTTTTTGTTATAACTACTTGAACGTTAAATGTTTGAACATTTGATTTCTGAAGTTGACTTAGTACATTGGAAACTTGAACAACCACTACAACACTTACAAAAATTAGGATGGATAGAGTAAGTGCAAGGCTTTTTTTCACCAGTTTACCCCACAGTTTTTATTCCTAGGGCTTTTAAAAGTTGAACCCGACCTTCAACGGAAGGATATTTCTCCAAAAACTCCCCATACAACCGAGTAAGTTTTTGATACACCGAAGAACTTTTTGGTATTGGAGGAATTTCGTCTGAAATTATTCCATTCTTAACTAGGATTTGGTAAGATTCGTCAACTCCTTTCTCTTTTAAGGTTTTTTTGACTTCACAAAGAATTTTCCCGATTTCTTCTACTTTTGAAACGGTGGTAACTTTTGATTGTTGAGTTGTTGGTTTTATTTTTACAGTTTTTATTCCTAGGGCTTTTAAAAGTTGAACCCGACCTTCAAAACAAGGATACTTTTCCAGAAATTCGCCGTAAATTTCTTTTAGTCTTTTGGCAAACAATCCGGAAGCAGGTGTGGTTTCTTCTGTAATTACTCCTTTCTTAACTAAGAGGGCATGAGCTTCGGTTACATTACCTTTGGAAGATAGAATTTTTTCAGCTTCCTTTCTTATCTTTATTAGTTCTGTTATGTCGGGAGGGATAACTACCCTAACTGTAACTTTTCTACTGGGTATGTAAACATTGTTACCGGTTTTTTCAGCCCAAACACTGTAGTAACCACTTTTTGAGATCGAAACAAAAACTTTTCCTTCAGAGTTTGTTTGATAACTTTTACCGTTGACATGTACAGTAACATTTTCCGCAGGACTCCAATTCCAGTTTTGATATTTCTTGACCGTCACCGTAAATTCTTCATATGTTTGAACCGTAGTTTTGCTTAACTCGACTTTTAAGGGGATTCTGGTTACCCAGAAAAAGAGTACAAAATCATCATCTTTCAAGGTTGGAGAGAGGAAAGCACAACCTAGAGGAGATTCGTAGTTTACCATAAAACTCCATCCAGTACTCCAATTACCATAAACCGCTTGTTCATCACCAATTTTCCAGAGATACAAGTCTCCAAACGATGTTAGATATTCGTCTGTTACACCATAACTCAACCCGGTTGCATGTAAGGCACCTAAAGCAGTTGTTGAAGAGACAACATAGCTATTTTTAAGAGTGTTACCATGCCATTTTGAGATGTTAACTGTGAAATTTCCAGCTACGTTTACATAACCTTCAAAAAGTGTGGTTGTACTACCTTCGACTCGGACGTAAACTCTTGGGTCTAAATTTGAGTTTAAACACCATTCTTCACATGAAATGTTGAAGGGATTGGGAACATAAATTAGACTGGTTGAAGATTCTGTTTCTACTGTGCTTATTTTCTGTTTTGGTTTAACAGGATAAGGTACACCCATCAATGCTTGAAGAACACATGCAGTTGCATACAATGAACCAAAATTTATGTTTGCGGTCCATTTAAATGAACCATCTTCATTTTGAAGGTCTAGAAGAAACTTTATAGGGTTGTTACCGTTTACGGTCCAAGTCTCACTGGTTGGGTCTTCACCAACAGCAACCAAAGCCATAACAACCCAAGCTGTGGAAATCGAATTTGAAATGTTTGAATCGGGACCCCAGGAAAAACCACCATCCATGTTTTGGCTTCTTTTTAGGAAGTTTAGAGCTTTAACGATGGATTCAGAGTTCGGGTCTTCACCAGCAGCAACCAAAGCCATAATTGCAGCAGAAGTATCATCGACATCAGAAGAACCATTTACAATAAAACTCCAACCACCATCCACATTTTGGTTTTCCAAGATATACTTTTTGGTGTTTTGAACAACTTCCGAGTTCGGGTCTTCACCAGCAGCAATGAGTGCAAGTAATCCCCAAAAATCATCGTTTAAGGCTTGTAAACTTCCGATTTGTCCTTTTTCATAAAAACCTTTCAGTTTTTCTACACAGTTTACCCCACTTATGTTTTTGGGGTTTTCACCAGCAGCAACCATTGCAAGTATAAATCTCTCATAATCTGTTGGTACATTTCCAAGCTTGTCCACATTGTCTTTTAAATAGTCAACAATTGAAGGTGTTGTTTGGTTAACCTTCCATTCATGTGGGTTTTCACCAGCAGCAACCAAAGCCATAACAACCCAAGCCGAAACAGAAAAACCGCCAATACTACCATCTACATCTTGAAAACTTTTTAGATAACTTAGGGCCTTTCTTACCGAATCTTCCTTACCAAAGGAAGAAGCATAAGCAACAGTAGGTGTTATGGTGGAGAAGATAAGTATCGTTATAACGATGGTGACCGTTGTTAATGTTTTGGATGGATAATCCATCCTTTTCACCTAGAAAGTGGATAAACCAAAACATGCTTAAATAATTTTCGATAACCATGTTTACATGAAAGCCCTAAAAATAAGATAGAAAATTATGTCTCCCAGAAAAATCGTTACAAGAAAACCAGCTAATATAAAGATTATCATGGGTATCCTTGGGGTAACCCATACTTCTTCCGGTAAATCTTCAAGGTTAAATTTCTTTAAAAGGTCCGTTATGTAGGGGGATAACTCCAAAGACCGTCTAAGTTTTCCATCTTTGTTTTTTACAAGTTTTTCAGCAACTGAAAGATGGATAGTGTTTCTAAGTTTTTTCTTTTCAATTTTATAACCAACAAAAACCATCAAAACTTTTTTATAGAAAGCTTCTGTTTCAAACCCTTTAAACAAGTTTTTTCCATCTTTAAACTTCCAAAGTATATTTTTGATAAAAACAAAAACAATAACAGATAAAGAAAGGGCTAAAGCATTGGTCAAAAATGAAAGGGGAAAGATAGGTAAAGTAATTCCTAAAATCGGTTTTACGGTTTTAGGAGGCCAAGGAAAGGTTAACGCCAAACAAATGAAGGCTTTAGAGTCGGCTTCACCAACTAAACCAAAGTAGGAAAAACTGAAACAAATCAGAAAAATAACCGAAAAAGATAGGATAAGAAGAAAAAGAAGAGTAAAATCCTTGGTAAGAAAGACTTCAGAAATTGTCAAGGTTAAACCACCTAAAGCAAAAACAATCCATACATTATCACTTACTTCTCTTGTACACCAATCAGACCAGGAAGCATATGATAAAAGTATCAAAACTAGGGAAAACTTTGCAAAATCTAGGTACAAACCCATCCCTTAGAATATTTCTAACCATGTTTCGATACTTAAATGTAAATCTCAACCAAAACTAGGTCCTTAATTTATGTTTGTAGGTTTTATCGTTGAGAATATGGATTACTTCATATCCCCGTTTTACCAATTCTTCAGCAATAAACTTCCGATGACAACGCCAAAAAAATTTTTCACTACACATTACAACCGTAACTTTTTTGTTAACCAGTTCTAAAAGTCTTTTTAGTCCATGGTCAAATTCTCTTGTTTGAGTAAAGGCTTTATAACCCCCATCTCTAAAACCACCTAATTCTGGAAGATGAACATAAACAATCCCATGTTTTAATAGTTCTTTTTCAAGAATTTCCTTGTTGAAATGGGGAAAATTTCCACTTTTTGGAAAACGTCTAACATCAACAACCAACTCGATTTTGTAGTTAGTTAAAATTTTAAAAAACTCGTCCAGACTTCTTGTACTATGGCCAAGAGTATAGACCTGCAAGGAGCTTTCTCAACCTCATTACCAAGAGGGTTCATAAAGTTTTTTTGGTAAGTTTTTAAACGTTAATAACATATACAAAGTGATACCAAAGATTCAGGTTAGATAAAGGTTTTCAATGATGAGAGTTAAATTTAGACGTTTAATGGAGCCTACACTTAAAAATCCCTACCTAATTTGTGGTCTTCCGGATGTAGGGTTTGTAGCCAAACAAGCAATAGATTACTTAATAGAAAAATTGGATGCAAAACTTTTTGAAGAAATCTACTCGTACCATTTCCCATCCTATGTACTCATAAAAAAGGACGGAACCGTTGAATTGATGAAAAATGAACTTTACTTTTGGAAAAACGATAAACAAGAAAACGACCTCATATTTTTAACCGGAAACTGTCAAGCATTATCCCCTGAAGGACAATACGAACTTACAGAAGAAGTCTTAACTAGAGTTGAAAAACTTGGAGTTAAAAAAGTTTTTACTCTTGCGGCTTATCTTGTTGATAAACGTTCACAAACAGAAAAACCCAAGGTGTATGGAATTATAACGGACCCTGTTCTTGAAAAAACTCTAACAAATTTTGATGTCCCCCTGTTAAGTAGGGGTGGTATAAAAGGTTTTAACGGTTTGATTCTTGGTATGGCAAAACTTAGAAAAATGGAAGGAATATGTTTGCTTAGTGAAACCATAGGTTACGTAACTCCTTCAGGTCAAAGTTTAGTTGACGTAAAGGCAGCTCAAGCAATCCTGGAAGTTTTAACAAGGATTTTGGGGATAGAACTTGACCTATCAGATTTAGAGAAGAAAACAAAAATAACAGAAGAATACATCAAAAAAATCGAAGAAATGGAACGTCAAACTTTAGAACAAATTTCCAGAAGTTTTAGTCAAAGAAAACAAACCTACTACATCTAATCTTAAAAAAAAGGAATGTCGGAATCAGTTATGAAGGTATGGTTAAGATTTTTACGTAAACCAAGTTTAACCGAACCAGTGGGTGTTGTAGGTTCGCCTGGTTTACGTTCTGTGGGTAAGCTAGCATTAGAC
>CAZNLG010000054.1:0-7794 GCA_964573765.1 uncultured Candidatus Bathyarchaeia archaeon
ATCATAAACAGTCATTCTTACACTTCCCCATATACATTGGGAAGTCATAGCTACAACCATCCCGTTGTCTACAGCCAGTTTGATAGCTTCAAAACAACTTCGACTAACATGACCTAGACCTGTTCCTTCAAGAATCAGTCCCAAGAATTTTTTTTCAACAAACCAGTTGATGAGTTCAGGGTTAAGTCCAGGATAAAACTTTACCAAAGCAACTTTTTCGTTAAAATCAGGTTTAAGGTCGACTTTTTTCTCCGAACCACGTTTCCTATACTCATTTAAAAGCATGGTTATTTTCTTGTCTACTATTCTTGCAAGGGGAGTTATGTTTACAGATTGGAAAGCATCTCTACGACTTGTATGACATTTTCTTACTTTTGTACCTCTATGAAGAACTATAGAATCATCTGAGATTCCTTCATGCATAGCCACAACTACTTCTGCAAAAGGTGCATAAGCAGCTGTTTTTACCGCTCCTATTAGGTTTAGAGCTGCATCTGAGCTTGGGCGGTCGGAAGACCTTTGAGAACCTACAAGAACTACCGGGACCGGAAGATTTTGAAGAGCAAAACTTAAAGCAGCAGCCGTATATCCCATGGTATCCGTTCCATGAGCAACCACAACACCTTCAACACCTTCTTCAATGGTTTGAGCTACTGTTTTTGCAATTTCACTCCAATGTTTTGGGGTTATATTTTCACTAAAAACGTTAAACAAAACTTTTGTCTTTATCCTTGCTAGACTTGACAGTTCGGGTACTGCTCTATATAGGTCTTCAGTTGTAAGAGAAGGATAAACAGCACCAGTCCTGTACTCAACCCTACTAGCGATGGTTCCTCCTGTCCCTATGATTGAAACAACTGGTAAATCTTCCCTTTCTTCTACCTTAAATTCAACAGTAGCTGTTGAAGGTTTTTCTTCAACAAAAATTTTTTCAACTTTAGTTTGGGAAGATACCTTTATACCTACGTTGTACCCGTTTGCAAGCTTTATTACAAGATGGTCGGGGTCTCCTAATTCAATTCTAGGCATCAGTAAACCTTCAACTATGTAATCGTCTTTCTGAACTCTAACCATATCACCTACTTTTACTCCGGCTTTTCTAAGAATCTCTAAAGGTAACCCCCTATATCCTTGTAGTTCTTCCAAGATTTCTTCCCTTCATTAAACCTAGCCAGATAAAAACTAAACCATAGAACATATTTAAATACAACGAAAAACCTACTTCAACATTTTTGACATGTAGAAACCATCTTTCTTGTAACCATGTTTAACATAGTATCTTTTAACTCCCAATGCTGAAAGTATCAGTATCTTTTTTGCATCATATTCTTCAACAGCTATCTTTTCAGCATCTTCCAACAAAAGTGTACCATAACCTTGATGTTGCCATTTTTCCTTATGTTTTCTACCAACAGGAACAAGTGGACCGTAAACATGTAAAACTCTTACAACCATCGACCTTGCTGTTTTAATTTCCGGTCTAAAAACCTTCTCTGAAGGATATCTTAACCTTAACAATCCTACAAGAATATCTTGTTTTACATCTTCATATGAAAGAAATATTTCTTCACCTTCTGATGCACGATACTTTTCAACTCTTAGTTTTATGTTTTCAGGTTGGGGTGTTACCCCATATTTCTGTTTTACATGTCCTACTTCCCTGCATCTGATACATGGACACTTTAGTCCTTCCATCCTTAGTTTTCCAAGAACGATTTCTCTAAGATTACTCTTCTTTACACCTGCTACAATAAGGTTGGCCGGAATATCTCTTTGCACTCTTTGAATTCTAACCCATCTAGGTAGAAGTTTTTTTGCTTCAACAATAAGATTTACAATTTCTTCTTCAGAATATGGTTGATATTCACCAGCCTTCCATAAATCATAAAGTTTTGTTCCTTCAAGTACAAGTGTTGGATAAATTTTTATACAGTCTGGTTTAAATCTTTCATCAGAAAAAACAATCTTAAACATTTCTAAGTCTTTCTCATAGGAAGAACCGGGAAGGTTTAACATTAGATGAGCAATTATGGCTAAACCTGCATCTTTTGCTATCCTAAAAGCTTCAGCAACATCTTCCACGGTGTGTCCTCTTTCAATGAATTTATAAACTTCATCATAGACGGTTTGAACCCCTAATTCGATCCTTGTCACACCTAGATTAAGTAAACGGTTAACATGTTCTTCCCTACACAAATCTGGTCTTGTTTCAACCGTTATACCAGAATTTCTTATCTCCGATGTTTCAGCAATTTCCTTAGCTTCATCCAAACTTTTAGTCTTTACACCTGTAATTGCATCCAAACAGTTTTTAACAAAATCTTCTTGGTAACTTTCAGGTAGATATGTATAGTTTCCACCCAAGATTATGAGTTCAACCTTATCAACTTCATGTCCAACTTCCTTAAGCTGAGTTAACCTACTCTTAACCTGTAGATACGGGTCATAATTGTTTTGAATTCCACGCATACAAGCTGGTTCATGTCCAGTATAAGCTGAAGGAGTACCTTTCAAAGGTCCCCCTGGGCAGTATATACATCTTCCATGGGGACAATCATGAGGTTTAACCATAACGGTTACAACGGTAACTCCACTTATTACCCTAACTGGTTTTAACTTTAAAACTTCAGAAAGCTTTTCCCTTTCTTCAGGCTTTAAACGACGTAAGATTTCTGAGTTTTTTGGAAGGGGAACATGAAATTCACGAGACACCTTAACTTTAACCTTTTCTAAAACATCCTTTGTTAAATAAGGTTGGCTTAGAAGTTCTTCTACAATTTTTTGGTGGATATTCTCACTGATCATCAACTCACCCTTGAACCTTCTTTAATACCCAAATGCTTGATTATGGAGTAATGGTCTTTACAGGTTATTTAAGAATGTAAGGTTTAGAATAAAATCAACCTAAATCTCCGAGTAAAGATTCTGATAAAACGATTGCTGTTTCAACAGCTAAACCTGCTTCTGTTTCTTCAACCGGGAATTTAAGAAACCTTCTTTTAAAATTCTTGTCTTCTACGATTTTTTTAGCAATAAGTTGAGCTGGGTCTAGGTATAAAACAACCTTAACTGGTTTTTCGTTACCTTTTTGAAGTCTCCAATAACGTTTTTTATCCAACAAAACCTTTTTTTGACGTTCTTTAACAAAACTAGTTAAGTCTAATTTTGAACTCCAGAGTTGTTTAACATGGAATGTACTCCACTTATACATGTCAAGAACAGTGTAATCGACTATTCGAAAATGAAGTTTCCATCCAAAATCGTTTAGCCTTATGTTTGATTCAACATAATCCACACAAAAAGTTTCTAGGCTTTTTGAAGCTTCTTCACCAACAGCAAAAATTGGGCTTACATAAGCTGAAGCCATCACAACAGTCTCCACAACATCAAACTCGACATTAAAACTTTCAGATAAAAAATTTCCAAGCTTTTCTAGGTTTTTAAATGGGTAAACAAGTTTAATAAAAGGTTTCCCACCAAGCTTATCCTTAAAAAAATCTGATAATTTTTCGACTATAGAAGGTGGAACACCCAAATTTCTGTACCTAAACCTTTTCGTCAACCAACTTAATATTTCATTTGTCTCTTCTCCAAACCTTGAAAAAACAACACCACGAAGGTTTTTTACAAGAGGAGCATATTCAACAAACATGTAAACCACAATGTTTACTAAAGTTGGTTAACTGAAAATATTTTTTGGTGAAACAAAATGAAGGTTGGAGTTGTGAGTGATTCTCATGGAGAACTGGAAAACCTTGAGAAGGCTGTTGAACACCTCACCAAAAAAGAAAAAGTTGAGATGATAATTCATCTTGGAGATGACTCTGATGATGCAAAAATAATCGAAAAGTTTGGAGTTAAGGTTATAAAGGTTCCAGGTGTTTTTGAGAGTTATTACCAGGACCCTAACATACCCAACAGGCTTTTGGAAGATTTCAACGGTTGGAAGGTTTTACTTACCCATACAGATGTCTCCCATAAAAACGACCTACCTACAGATTTAAAACCGGAAAAACTTGTGGCTGAAAAAACAGTTGAAATAGTCCTACATGGACATACCCATATTCCAAGGATTGAAGAGAAAGAAGAAGTTTTGTTTATAAATCCTGGTCACCTAAAAAAGGAAGACAAAAAGGGTTATCCTCCAAGCTTTGCTGTCATCGAATTTGAGAAGGAAAAATTAACAGTAAAACTTATCGGTTTGGATGGAAAAGAAATTCAAGCTAAATCATACCAAAGAAAGGGGAAGACTCAACCATCAACTTAAATAAAACAGTTTTTGAGGTTGAAAATCCACGTACACCAACAAGGTTGAGTATTCGTTTATAACGTGTAAAACGGCTTTATCAAAAAGTAAACTTCCAGAGCTTGACTATTCTCTTAATCCTTACCGGGGATGTGAACATGGCTGTCTATATTGTTACTCAAGAAGTATCCTTAACGACGAAGGTTTAGCTTTAAAATGGGGGTCCTTTGTTTGGGCTAAAAAGAACATTTCAGAGAAACTTTGGGTTGAAGTTAGACGTAAGAAGAAAGGTGTTGTAGGTGTTGGAACAATAACAGACCCATACCAACCATTTGAATCTAAACTAAACTTAACACGTAACTGTATCAAAATTCTTTCAGCCTACAAATTTTTGATTTCAATCCAAACAAAATCAACCCTAATCCTAAGAGACCTAGACTTAATTAACCCTGAAAAATTTGACGTAGGTGTTACTTTAACAACCATGGATGAAAACCTAGCTAAAAAACTTGAACCAAAAGCTTCAAAACCTGACGCAAGGGTTCAAGTGTTGGAAGAAGTTACAAACAAAAAGATTGAAACATGGATTTTCTTAGGACCTATAATTCCTTTTATTAACGATGACCAGGAAAACATAAAAAAAATCATAAAGGTAGCAGAAAAAAATAAAAGCAAAATTCTGTATGATAAACTAAACCTTAAAAAATGGGTCTTAGACTCCCTTAAACAGTTTCTTGAAAAAGAAAAACCAGGATTAACAGAACTTTTACCAAAAATACTTCATCCTCATTCAACCTATTGGCTTGAAAAATCAAAAAACATAGAAACCATGTGTAAAAAAGTTGGAGTCGAATGTAAACCAGCTTTCCCCTACGTGTGAAAGGTAAATCCTTAAATAAGCATCTTCAGAATTTTTTAGGGATAGAAAAACCACTGAAATGTTAGGTGTCAAAATGCCAGGAGAATTTAGTGCTAGAAAACTTAAACTTAAAAGACAAAAGTTTAGATGGAGTGATAGATACTACAGACGTCGAATGCTAAAGTTGGACATAAAATCTGACCCATTACAAGGAGCCCCTATGGGTCGTGGAATAGTCTTAGAAAAAGTTGGAATCGAAAGCAGACAGCCGAACAGTGCGATAAGAAAGTGTGTTCGAGTTCAGCTTATCAAAAACGGAAAAGTTGTATCTGCATTCCTCCCGGGAGACGGTGCTCTTAACTTTATAGATGAACATGATGAAGTCTTAATCTGTGGTATTGGTGGTCCAAGGGGAAAAGCATACGGAGACCTTCCAGGTGTTCGTTACCAAGTCATTGCGGTAAACAATGTTCCCTTAAAGGAACTAATCCTAGGGAAAAAACAGAAACCCACCAGATAGTTAAGTTTGGTTCAAAAATTTTTATCGTGAAGACAAGGCTATCCTTTCTTGTTCATCCCTCTTTTGAACAGCATAACTTCTACTATCTCTTTGGGCTGCAAGAATTATTTCATCAGCCAAACATTCATCTATGGTTTTAATGTTTCCCCATGCTGCTTTTCTTGCACCTTCCGCAATAAACCTTAAAGCTAAATCAACTCTCCGTTGGGGGGAAGTATCCACAGCCACATGGTAGACAATTCCACCATAACTTATCCTTGTTGTATCTTCACATGGTGCAGCATTCTCGATGGCTTTAACAAGAACCTGAATAGGGTTTTGTCCTGTTTTTAAATGGATAATCTCAAAAGCATTCTTAACTATCTGAATTGCTCTAGCCTTCTTTCCCCCATTTTTTCCAGGACGCATCAACTGGTTAACAAGTCTCTCCACGATGGAAACTTCAGATTTTTTAAACCGTTGACATTCATGTCTCCCCCCAGAATGTGGGAAGAAAACTGGTTTTAGACATATATACCTAGCTAACCCAATGTCTTCTACCTTTACATCTTCAAAACTCCATTTGTTAAACAGTTTTATCTCAGGTAAACTTTCCTTCTTACTCAAGCCAATTCCCTTTTATGTTTTGAGGACAAATTTTAGACTATCCATTCCAAAAATATAAACTTACCTCCATCCAACAAACCATCAAATTTTAAGAGTTGACTTCTACCTTCAACTAAAACCCAAAAATTTACAACAACTTCAAACATGGAAGTTTCGATGTTGATGCGGGGGGTGGGATTCTAACACTAATTTACCGGTAAATTTTCCTAATTAATCATTCTATTCATAATACCTTACATAGTATGCGTTTGGTATTCTTTAAATCTTCCATAGTGTTAATGTTAACAGCTAATTCTTCTAATTCTAAGATGAGGCTTTCCTCTGGAATTTCCTCTAAGTCTATCATTTCAGCTGTCAAAATATTTATTCCAGCTGGGACAACAGGTTTCCCATTAATGTTAAGAGTTAAGTCTGGGTTGAAACCTAGCTTTGTGTAGAGGCTTAACGGGACCATTACAGAAAGGGCAGGTTTACCGCTCTCCATAAAACGTTCAATAATTAGGCTTATGATTTTACTTTTCAATAGGGGGAGGTCAGCTGAGGTAACCATAACTGGTCCCTTAAGTCTAAGCCTCTTGACCGCATAATGTATGTCAGCGAGATAACCTTTGCCTGGAGCTTCCAGAACCTCAAACCCCAGTCTTCCAACCACTTTCGAGGTTTCAGGCGTATATATGCTTGTTACCACAACTATACTGCCAATATGCAAAGACTTTTTTAATGCATCCAAAACCCAGCAAATTAGAGGCTTCCCACATAAGTCTAAAAGAGGCTTCTCAACTTTTGCTTTAAGTCTCCGACCACGTCCTCCAGCCATAACTAATGCTGTCATTATCAACTTGAGGTCACCGCTAATAGGATAAGGAAGGAAGCAATCCTTGAAACCTCATTTGTAGCTCCAAAAACATCGCCAGTAATGCCCCCGAAGTTGATGTTTGAAATTGCAAGTATAAAAAAGCTTACAAGTATTGTAGTAATTGCCGCATAGATTGCTTTTAGACCTACTAATGGGAAGCTTACAGTAACCGATATAACTACGGCTAGAAGAAAACGAACGTATCCACGTTGACCCTTCATTGCGGCGACGAAGTATCTATTAGTACCTTCTCTTGCTGATCTCCCAAATACTGCAAGAACTATCATAGAAAACTTGGCTAGAACCTCCGAAACCATGAAATACTGGACAATCAGTTCTTGGGGAAAGCTTGTAATAGTCCATATGGTAAGCAAAATGATCATTAAGCCTAAGGTTAGACCTCCAGCCCCAATCCGACAGTCTTTCATAGCACGAAGTTTTTCCATTTTGCTTCCATGAGCTACTAGTCCATCACCAAAGTCTAATAAGCCATCTATGTGGTAAAATCGGGTAAGCGCAAAAATGGCAAATAAAGAAATGGTGGCAGCAACTATGCGAGGAAAAGCTTGGCCTATAAGGTAAGCAATGACTCCTCCAACAAGTCCTATGAAACCTCCTACAAGCGGGAATAGATACATATGTTCTGCTGCATTTTTTAGGCTGTGTTCGTTAAGTCTGACTGGAATGGCTGTTAGGAAGCCTATAAC
>CAZNLG010000055.1:0-1409 GCA_964573765.1 uncultured Candidatus Bathyarchaeia archaeon
CAGCATACCATGAACCAGCATTTTTAGGATATCTTACCTTCATTTTTTGGTCTCCCCTAAAATAAAATAATCCTTCTACCAGATTTTAAAGTAAACTCAAAAAATAAGAATCAAAAATTTCTAGGCTTTAACTTTCTTCTTTCTTTTCTTCAGGTGTAAGTTTTGTTTCAAATTCTTCAACTGGGGTTGTAAGGTCTCCATCCGGTGGTATAACTCCTCTTTCCCTGAGTAGCTGTCGGGCTAGAAGCCAATAAACCATGGCTAAAGCTTTTCTTCCTTTGTTGTTTGCTGGAATAACCAAATCTATGTTTTTAAAGGTATTATCAGTATCACATAAAGAAACAACCGGTAAACCAATTTTTGTAGCTTCAATCAAAGCTTGTTCATCAGCAATAGGGTCTGTAACCATCAGAAGCTGAGGTTCAATGTAGTTTGGGCTTAGAGGATTTGTAAATGCTCCCGGTGGAAACCTTCCAACGATAGGTATTGCCCCTGTAATTTCACAAAACTTTCTAACAGGTTGTTGCCCATACAACCTAAAAGAAACAACAACTATACTTTCAGGTGGAAAATTAGCCATAAATTTAGCTGCAACCCTAATTCTTTCATCAGTTTTTCTTGTATCAATTATGAACAATCCATCAGGTCTAACACGGTAAATGTAGGGTTCCATATCCTTTGTTTTTATTCTTGTTCCTATCTGTATCCCTGAAACCATCAATGTTTCTAGGGGTAGGAGGTAATCATAAGTTTCAGAGGTCACAAATATCCCCCTTGATATGTTAATTCAACAGAATAGAATCAGTTATTTAAAAACATTCTTTCCAAAAAACCATCGAATTAAAAAATTTTAGGGATTTTAAAGTTTTAGACCCTTTTTAACTGTTCCAACACTTCTTCTGTTGTAAGTACCTTCACAAACCTAAACTTTTTCAGAAGTTCAATGACGAGTTTATGACGTTCTTCAATATAGGTGGCACACGCATCTGAAACCAAAATAACATTAAATCCTCTTTGGGGAGCATTCATGGCAAGCATTAGACAAGGAACATCCGTTGTTATTCCGGTGATCACGATAGTATCAACGTCTAAAGCCTTTAATGTGTATTCCAAATTTGAGTGTAGGAATGCGTCAGCTCTTGGAATTGGAACTATAACGTCTTCTTTCATAGGTCTTAGTTCATCTATAACTTCCGCACCTTCAGTTCCAGTTATACAATGTGGTGGAAAATTGTACCTTTTAAGAAGGGGGTCTTTTTGTAGTAGAGAAAGACAAATGTAGATAATTGGTATTCCTTTTTCTCTTGCAACTCCTGTTATTCTTTGAATTTTTGGGATTATTGCTTCTGCTGGTTTTCCCACCCCAAGAACCGAATTTTCAGGAACAAGGTCTTTTTGCATTTCTACAA
>CAZNLG010000055.1:1419-7777 GCA_964573765.1 uncultured Candidatus Bathyarchaeia archaeon
CCATACATAAGTTTCCCCAACTTTTTCTGGTTCTTAATGCTGAAAGAAAGTTCTTTAATTTAAATCTTTGGTTTTTAACTATAAAGCTTCACGTTTTATGAGCATCCTACGAATTGCAGGATTTTTTGATGCAAACTTTTTTAGAGCTTCTTCAAAGACTTCTCCATCAAGCAACCTATATTTTAAGTAAACACCAGTCCTACCAATATCATCTCTTCGGGTTAAAATTCTTACTCTTTCTCTTACTATATCAACACTGATGTTGAGTCTTGAAGCTGTTTCAACTTCTTTACCAATTATGGAAGATTCTATGTGTCCCGTCTCTGTTGGTTCGATAAGCATCAATCTTTTGTCAACACCAAGAACTCTAACGTTTTCCTTTAATTTTTCAACGTCAATTTCCCCACCAAATCTATAAAATTCTCTTTCCTTTCTTGTTAGTTTAACCAAAGGAAAAGTTACCGTGGTTAGTTCATCCAAGTATAAATGAGCCTTTACGGTATATTTTGGTGAAG
The DNA here is from genome assembly GCA_964573765.1 of uncultured Candidatus Bathyarchaeia archaeon. GTDB lineage: Archaea > Thermoproteota > Bathyarchaeia > Hecatellales > Hecatellaceae > CAZNLG01. The sequence goes on from CAZNLG010000055.1 coordinate 1,935, forward strand.
CTTGAATCATTATTTTGTCTACAATTTTAAACCCTGAAGCTTCCAATGCAGCTTCAACCATGTAGGATGGAACAACTTCCGGTATGACAACATCAACATCACTTTTTTCATTTACATCTCCTCTTGAAACACTTCCGTGAACGATGGGTTGTAAACCGTTTTTTAACAATGCTTCCATTAAACTTAAAGCTTTAAAACGTAATTTTTTTAGAAGAGACCATCTTGCTTCAGTATAGATGACTTCTCTTATTTCACCCTTTGCTACTGGTTTTTTTATTCTTGACAGTTTAGTCCCACCATGACCATGTTATCTACCGTCTAACCGTTTTTTAGAGTGTTTATTCCTATGAAGGGTTAAACTTTTATAGGTTTAATCTCTAACTTCAAATAAACCTTTTTTATCAAGCTGAAGAAGATAAAATTTAAGTATGAGAAACCGATCTCAACAAACAAGCCAAAGATGTTGGAGGAAATATTGTATGCCAGCAGATTTGTTGAAAGCTGAAGAAGAAGACTTTGACGAAGAAGATTGGAGTGAAGAAGAAGAGGAATGGGGCGAAGAAGAAGAATGGGTTGAAGAAGAAGAATGGTAGCCCCATTCCTTTGGCTTTTCCTTTAACCCACTTCACACCCTCAAACGTTTAGGTGATTTTTTGGTCAGAGTAGCCGTTATAGATAGAGATAAATGTAGACCTAAAGACTGTGATAAGTTATGTTACCGTTTTTGCCCGATGGTTCGAACAAAAATCTATGCAATAAAGTTTGAAGAAGGTGAAGAAAAACCCACCATAGTTGAATCCCTATGTACTGGATGTGGTATATGCGTAAAAAAATGTCCTTTCAATGCTTTAACAATCGTAAATCTTCCAGAAGAACTTGAAGAACATTGTAGTCATAGATACGGAAAAAATGCCTTCAAACTTTACAGACTTCCAATTCCTCTTCCATCCAAAGTTACTGGTTTGATTGGAAAAAACGGAACTGGAAAAACAACAGCCTTAAAGATCCTTGCTGGGGAAGTTAAACCAAACCTCGGGTCATTAGAAACCGAACCAAGCTGGAATGAAGTAATTCGACATTTTAGAGGTTCCCCCCTCCAAGAATACTTCAACAAACTTACAACCGGAAAGTTAAAAGTTGTACATAAACCCCAATATGTGGAAAAAATCCCCCAACTGGTGGAAGATGATGTTAAAACGGTTTTAGATAGGGTGGATGAGAGAGGAAAAGCAAGTTACGTGGTAGAAGCTTTAGAATTAAAGGAAATTTTGAATCGACCTGTAAAAGTTCTTTCTGGGGGAGAATGTCAAAGACTTGCTATAGCTGTGGCTATCTGTAGAAAAGCGGATGTTTACATCTTTGATGAACCTTCAAGCTATCTTGATGTTAAACAAAGACTAAACACAGCAAAAGCAATTAGAAGTTTGGTTGAAGAAGGAAAAACGGTTCTTGTGGCTGAACATGATATTGCTATGCTTGATTACCTGTCTGACCAGGTTTGTATAATCTATGGTGAACCAGGTGTTTATGGGATAGTTTCGTATCCTCAGGGTGTAAGGGCTGGAATAAACTCTTACCTTGAAGGTTTCTTGGCTGAAGATAATGTCAAATTTAGGGACGAACCTATAAAATTCCACATAAAACCACCTACTTCAACATGGATTTCTTCAGAACCACTTTTTAGTTGGAGTAAACTGAAAAAGTCTTTTGGAGAATTTACACTTGAAGTTGAAGAAGGGGTGATAAATAAGGGTGAAGTTGTAGGGATCTTAGGTCCAAATGGGATTGGGAAAACAACTTTTATCAAAATGCTTTCAGGTTTAGAGAAACCAGATGAAGGTGAAATTTTTACACCATCCCAAGAATTCCTAAGCTACAAACCTCAATACATCTCGATAGAATACGATAAAACCGTTGGGGAGATGCTTAAGGAAATTGCTGGAGAAGATTTTGAAACAACCTTCTACAAATCTGAATTGCTGATCCCCCTCGGTCTAAATAAAATTCTGGACAGAAGAGTAGACGAGTTAAGTGGTGGTGAAACTCAAAAAGTTGCGATAGCTGCTTGTTTATCAAAAAAGGCAGAACTCTATCTTTTGGATGAACCAAGTGCTTTTTTGGATGTTGAAGAAAGACTCTCTGTTGCAAGAACGATCAGAAGAAAAGTTGAAAATCTAAGTGCAGCGGCAATTGTTGTTGAACATGATGTTAGTGTTCAAGATTTTATAGCTGATAGGCTTATGCCTTTTGATGGAACCCCTGGGAAGTATGGTTATGCTTCCAAACCTTTAAATCTAAGGGATGGGATGAACAGTTTTCTTAAAAGTCTTGGAATAACCTTCCGAAGAGATGCAATAACAGGAAGACCTAGAGTTAACAAAGAAAACTCAAAAATGGACCGGTACCAAAAAGAGATAGGTGAATACTACTATATCCCACAAAGCAAATAAAGACCTTAGTTAAAGTTGAGATGACATCCTGACAAGTTCATTTATGTGTTATTTTTTCCTTTTCCAGTTTCCTTAGTCTTCTTCCATCTATTTTTCCTAAGTGGTGTCCTTAAAATTTCATCTATAATACTCTATCACTTCAGAAACTTTGTATCCACCAGCTTTACTTCATAACCAAAAATTGGTTTTCCAAGAAAACCTCTTTTAAACCGTCTGGGTCTGTTTGCTATCCATTGTAGGTTCTTTTCAAGAAGGATGAACGTTTCCACTTTTTCATCTAAAATAACCACATGTTTTAGAGTTTTGATTTTTGACTTTACTTCTTCAAATTTTGGAAGTTGTTTTTGGTCTATAAACAAAGTCTTTTAAGCTGTATCCTATACCAAGGAATGTATGCACCATAAGAACGTAGTCAAACCATTTTAAATACCCCATAAAATTTTTGTTCTCCCTAAATATTTTTTTAAACTTCATAGTTGTTTTTAGTGTCGGGGTTTCTTTTTCTTAGGTAAAGCTTATCTTTCTTGCTTGTTGAAAATAATTACAAATGAAATAAGTTAAGGTTTGGGTGAAACAAATTTGCCTGAAAAAATAACCGTAAGTTTAATCAAAGCAGATATCGGAAGTTTAGCAGGTCATCATGTAGTCCATCCAAAACAGATAGAAGTAGCTAAAGAAGAACTTGAAAAAGCAAGAAAAAATGGTTTAATAATTGATTACTATGTTTTTAATTGTGGAGACGACCTCCAACTTTTGATGACCCATAGACGTGGAGAAAACAACCCGGCAATTCATGAGTTTGCATGGAACACTTTCAAAGAAATCACTGAAAAAGTTTCAAAACCTTTAAAACTTTATGCTGCAGGTCAAGACCTACTTGTTGAAGCTTTCTCTGGAAATGTTAGGGGTATGGGTCCGGGAGTTGCAGAGATGGAGTTTGAAGAAAGAACTTCAGACCCGGTTATAATCTTTGCAGCAGACAAGACAGAACCAGGAGCATGGAATTATATTCTTTTCAAGATTTTTGCAGACCCGTTCAATACTGCAGGACTTGTTATAGACCCTGCACTTCACCAAGGATTTGATTTTCATGTTCTTGATGTCCAAGAAAGTCAAGAAGTTAAATTAAGTTGTCCAGAAGAAATTTATGACCTCCTAGCCTTGATAGGTACACCTGGAAGATACGTTATAAGTAAAGTTTACAGACGTGATGGTCTTCCAGCTGCAGCAGCAAGTACAAGTAGACTTTCCCTCATTGCTGGAAGATACGTTGGAAAAGATGACCCTGTTTGTATAGTTAGAGCTCAACATGGTCTCCCAGCTGTTGGTGAAGTGCTTGAACCTTTCTCCTATCCACATATTGTGGCTGGATGGATGAGAGGCTCTCATCATGGTCCATTGATGCCTGTTCCTCTTCGTCATGCTAAATGTACAAGGTTTGACGGTCCACCAAGAGTTGTTGCTTTAGGTTTTCAGCTTGCCAACGGGAAACTTGAAGGTCCTGCAGACCTTTTTGATGATCCCGCTTTTGACAGGGCTAGAACAATAGCAAACGAGTTAGCTGACCATCTACGTAGACATGGACCGTTTATGCCTCACCGACTTGGACCTGATGAAATGGAGTATACAACCCTACCTAGTGTACTTGAAAAACTAAAGGACCGGTTTAAACGTGTATAAGGGTAAATTAAACCTTCCAGCCATAATCGTTAACTTTAAATGTTACCTAGAAGCCACCGGAGAGAAAGCTCTTCAACTAGCAAAAACCTGTGAAAAAGTTTCAAACGAAACTGGTGTAACCGTAGCTGTTGCACCACAGTTTTCAGACATAACTAACATAGCCCGAGAAACTTCCATCCCAATATTTTCCCAACACATAGACCCTGTTAAACCCGGAAGCCATACAGGACACATCTTAGCTGAAGCTGTAAAAGAAGCGGGAGTTATAGGGTCGCTTATAAACCACTCTGAAAGAAGGGTTCCTCCAGAAACGGTTAAAGCATGTATAGAAAGAGCTAAGGAACTTGACTTAACAACCTTAGTATGTGCCGATACACCTGAAACCTGTAAACGCCTTGCAGTTTTTAATCCTGATATCATTGCGATCGAACCTCCTGAACTTATAGGTACAGGTATACCTGTTTCCAGAGCTAAACCCGAAGTTGTAACTGAAGCTGTTAAAGCTGTAGAAACTGTTAACCCAAGTATTCCTGTTTTATGTGGAGCTGGAATTTCAACCGGAGTAGATGTGTCTGCAGCTCTAAAACTTGGAACCAAAGGTGTATTGTTGGCTAGTGGAGTAGTTAAAGCTAAGGACCCACGTAAGGTTTTGTTGGAGATGGCTGAATCCATGGTTGGTAGTCTGGGTTGAAGATTGAACCTGAATGTATCCCTTGTCTTGTAGAAAGAGGTTACAAGGAAGCTTCCCGTGCAGCTAAAAACAAAGAACAGCTTATCCAAATAATGGTTAAAGTTTTGGAAGTTTTAGGAAAGAACATCTCTTCTCAAGTTGCTCCTGCATATCTTGGAACTCTCCGTGACAGAATAATTAAACAAATGTTGGGTGAAGACCCTTACAAAGAACTTAAGAAGGTTTCAAATAAGTTAGCTTTGGAAATACTTCCTTTCATGGAAAAATTTGCTTTTGAAAACTTTTCAAAAGATGAATATGAGTGTTTTCGTAGAGTTTGCATGATAAGTGTTGCAGCTAATTCTATGGAGTTTGATGTTTTAGGTTATGAGTTTAAACCAGAAAACCTTAAAGAAGCATTACAAAACCTAGAGTTAACCGTGGATAATCTATCGGAAACCTACAGACATCTAAAAAACTCAAAAAAAGCTTTAATTTTAACCGACAATGCCGGAGAAATTGTTTTTGACGGTTTGTTGGCTGAATGTCTAAGAAACATGGGTTTAAAAGTTACGATGGCTGTTAAGGCTGAACCAATATTAAACGATGCAACCATGGAAGATGCTTTGATGGTTGGGGTTGATAAAAAAGTGGATGAGTTAACAACCATCGGTACAGATTCCGTAGGTTTACTATGGGAAGAAGCATCCGAAGAGATAAAGAAAAAATTTATGGACTCAGATTTAGTTATTGCTAAAGGTATGGGAAACTATGAATCCCTAACTGAGCTAAGCAATATTGGAGTTAAAGTTTTATTTCTTCTCAAAGCAAAATGTAACCCTGTAGCTCGAAACATAGGTGTACAAAAAGGTTCAAACGTAGCTCTTCTCAAAAAACTTTAAAAGGTTAAACTCATGGAAGATGTCACGGATGAGTATGTTTCTCTCACGTTAAAGATACCGAAAAAACTTCTTGAAGAGTTGGAATTACGGATTCCCAAAGGTAGCCGAAGCAGTTTCATAAGAGACGCTATAATTGAAAAG
>CAZNLG010000056.1:0-5219 GCA_964573765.1 uncultured Candidatus Bathyarchaeia archaeon
GTCAACCCACAGTAGGGTCCTGCAACTTCGTTCATTTTACCTTCTTTTGTGATGGCAATTGTTGGTTGTAAGTTCATTTCTCTAAAAAGTCTGATGTCTGTGTAGTCCCCGTAGGAACATATCATCGCTACACCAGTTCCAAACTCTGGTTTTGCATAGTTACTAGGTTTGATGGGAACTTTCTGGTTGTAGATGGGTGTAATTGCATGTTTCCCTTCTAAATGTCTGTATCTTTCATCTTCAGGATGATAAATAACCATCTTACAAGTACACAAAAGTTCAGGTCTAGTTGTAGCTATGACTACTTCACCACCTTCAACAACTTTAAACCTTATATAGCATAAGTTTGTTTCTTCAACCACATATTCAAGTTCAGCATCTGCAATAGTTGTGTGGCATACTGGACACCAGTTTGTTGGTCTGTTGGCAGAATAAATTAAACCTTTATTCCATAACTCAATAAAAGTCTCTTGGGTTACCTTTCTATATTCTGGGCTATCCGTACGGTAAATTTCTTTAAAATTACAACTCATACCTAGCCTTTTAGCAGTTCTGATGATTTCTTCTTCAACTTCATCTAAAAATTCCTTACATAACCCAACAAATTTTTCTCTTGATGTTTCATGGGCGGTAATGTTAAACTTCTTTTCAACTTCAACTTCAACGGGTAACCCGTTTCGGTCTATTCCAAATGGAAAGATAACTTCATAACCTTTCATCCGCCAGTATCTTGCAACCATATCTATTTGGGTATAATGGATTGCACCTCCAACATGCCATCTACCAGAAGCATAAGGTGGAGGAGTATCAATGGTGTAGATAGGTTTACCCGAATCCCTATTAAACCTGTAAATATCTTTTCTTAACCAATCTTCAAAAATTTCTATCTCCAATTTTGGATTCCATCTTTTTTCTTCGATCTTTGGTTTAAATTTCAAAGAGATAATCAACCCCTACCATTGATACCTATTTGTCTAATCTTAGGTTCATCCTAAACTTTGACTTTTTTAGTTTACCCTAAAATTTTGGAATAGTTCTAAGTAAACTTTACTTTAAAAAAAATCTTGCCAAACCCTTCTTCTTCTCCTTTTCTTCTTCATTTCCAACTTTAAGCTTCATGTGGTCTTCAGCAGCAATCGTGGGTACACCTGCTAGAGTTTCGATGTATCTTGCTTCAGCTATAGGGTTTGCTTCCATTATCATCTTCATACCAAAATGAGTTAAAATAGCCCTTTTTGGTTTAGCTTCCTTAACTATTTTTAAGGCATCATCCACACACATATGCCATTTTAACGGGTTTCCCCTTGGTCTAAGAGAACATAAAACAAGAACATCTACCCCTTCATACAATTTTCCTATCCCTTCAAAATATTCTGTGTCCGAAGTATAACCAAAAACCTTTCCATCAGGAAAAGTTATCTTAAATCCTACAGTGTCTGGGTCATAATGTACAGCTTTAACAGCTTCCACAACAACATCGTTTCCTTCATACTTTTCACCATGTTTTAATTCAACAACTTCCTTCAACAAGTTTTTATGGTACCTAGAGATAGCTGGGTCACAAATATCGTTTCCAAGTGTTACACTTCTTGCACAGACAAGACAACCCCTCTTTCTTAGAGCTCCACCAGTTACAGCTTCAATTAAAATTTCCCCGTCTGTGTAATGGTCTGGATGAGCATGAGTAACCAAAATCATGTTTATTTTTCGTGGGTCTAAGTTTTCTTCTAAAGAATAGATTAAAGCTCCTGGACCTGGGTCTAGATGTATGTTCAACTTATCTGAAATTATTCTTATGCCTCCAGTTCTTCTTTTTTGAGTTATGATGGAAAAACGTCCTCCACCCGTTCCAAGAAAAAATATTTCCATAAACTTATCTAAGAATGTTTAAAACAAAAGCTTTTAGTTATCTAATATTCGAAAACCTTACTTCAATTTTATCTGTCAGATAGAGTTCAGCATAAAAACCTTTAAAGGCAGGTCCAGGATTACATAAAAGAGTTTTTCCAATTTTGTCGGTACCCCTTGCTTCATGAACATGGCCACATAAAACAACGTCTGGTTGATGTTCTTCAACAAACTTTCTAAGTTCAAAACTTCCAATATGAGTTCCATTCCAAGCTAGGTCTACCTTAGTTCCATAGGGTGGAATATGTGTTACCAAAACAACAAAACGGGCTGTATTCTTTAATTTTTGAATGGTTTGGTTAAGTTGTTTTTCTAATCCGTAACCAACACCAATAAAAGCTGTTTCTTCAATAATTTTTTCCTTACCAGAAAGATTAAATCCTAAATCTCCCAAACCATCAATAACCCTTCTTGGGTCCATGTTACCAGGAACATATAGAACAGGAAATTTACTTCCAACTAAAACATCTAAAAGTTGTCGTCCTACTTCCACAGGACCGAAATCTGTAAGGTCACCACAAACAACAATACAGTCAAAGCTTCCGGAAACTGCTACATTTTTTATCTTCTCCGCTGATTCAACTTCACCATGAAAATCAGAGGTAACCAAAACCTTCAAACAAACCACCCTACTCAATAATTTTTCTTTTTTTGGGTGGTTTTGAATATTTTCATTAAGCTCTCTTCTTTAAATAAAAGAATTTATTTATTAGAATTTTGGGGCTGGACTTTTGGAATTAGACCTAAAAAAATGTGTTGAAGAGATGAAAAAATACGTGGAAGGAGAACATTCACCTCCTCCAGTTTCGTTTGAAACAACCTTTACCGTAGATAACATTCATATATCCTGTTTTCATGATTTAAAACCGGAAGATTCTGAAGCAAGGTTTCTTTCTGTTGATGCTTCTTCATATCTTCTGATGAAAGCAAATAATTGGCGTATAGGTGTAAGTAGATGTGCCTATGTTCTTGTGGAAAAGATTAATGGAAAATGGGTTATCTCGGAAGAAGGTTGTATAGACCACATCTTCCCAACCATAGCCCCTGTCAACCAGAGAAAATTTTTAATTTGGGCTAAACTTAGAGAATACGAAAGTAGCTTAGCTTTAAGTCTTCTTGAAAAACTTGAACCTGAAGATTTTTGTTTGGTTGATGGGGCTGCCTTTTTTGGTTTTGGAAGTAAAGGTAAATATTCCATAGACCTTTACAACGAATGTTTTAAACGGGGAATTAGGCTTTTAATGGTTTCCAAGAATTCACCAGGTCTATACAGTAAAAAAAGACAAGACCTACTTGCAACTTTAAACATGTATGGGACTTTACTACAGAAAGATGGAAAATTAGGGAAATGTTGGATTTACCATCCCATCCAAAGAGCTAGGATTGATTGTGAAGACCTATACGGAGATGTAACATGTGTAAAACTTTCACCTTCAAGTTCAAGAGTTTTTCGTTGTGATGTTGCAGAATACATTGTAAAAAAAGGTAAGGATTATATGTTAAAAACCGTTTCAGAACTTTCAAATCTATCGATGGATGCAAGATGTAATGGTTATCCAGCCCCCCTCTTCTTAGCTCATGAAAGAACCAGAATACCCAAAGCAAAACTCTTAGAATACCATGAACTTGTTCAAAAAACTCTTGCCAAGGAAGGTTTGTTAGACTTCCTTCTTTTAGAAGTAGATGTGGCTAGCTTTAGAAGACATTTACTTGGTTTAACCTTTGATTTTGAACTGCTTGAAGATTTTGAGGTGTAACAAAACTGGAAAAAGAAGTAGGTAAAGTTAAACATAGTGAAGGAGATAGGGTTGTACTAATTACAACAAGTGAAGAACCGTTAAGTTACGGACAAATCGTTAAGGTTTGTGGCGGGTCAAAAACATATTTCTCAAGAATCACCAATGCTGGAAGTAAGTCAACACTGGAAGAAGTCCCTGAGCTTCAGGACCTTAAAGGTTCTATGCGAACCGTTGGACCCTATTCTCAGTATCGTTATGTTGAAGCGGTTATTTTTCTTGAAAAAGATAACATGGGAAACATAAGGTCTCCAACTCTAAACCCCGAATATGGTTGGCCTGTGAAAACCTTAGATGAAACAGATTATGAAACCTTAAGACTTTCAGGTAAACTTGAAATAGGCTATCTTCGTTCAGGTGAGTTTGCAACTAAAAAAACTGTTGGAATCGACTTAGGAAATATTCCTAGGATGATGGCAATCGTAGGTCAGATAGGTTCAGGTAAAACAAACGCTGAACTTGTCTTAAACTCTTCCATAATGTTTACCAATGGTGAAGCTGTAGGACTGATCTTTGATTTTGCTGGGGAACTTTTAACAGGAAAAGAAATCGGTAAAGGTTTAGCGGATCATCCTTTTGCACAGGAAAATTTGGTCTACTATGGAATAGAAAAACCTGAAAGAAAGATTCCCTATGGTTTAATTCAGATAGGATTAAAAAAACTTACACCAAAAGACCTTTGGTTTTTACTTCCAGAGTTTACCTATCCTCAGGAACATTATGCTGAAAAGCTTTACCGTAGAATAGCTTCACCAGACTGGATCATAAAAACAATAGAAGCATACAAGGAAGAAGATGTTGATGGTGTAACAAAAATCGCACAAACAAGACAAAAAAGTGTGGTAGAAGCATTTTTAAGAAAACTTCTAAGTCTTAACGAAAAAATTTTTACAGATGTGGATTATGATTTTACCCATCAAGTTGTAGAAGCTTTAACCAACGGAAAAACAGTCCTAGTAGACATCTCCGGTTTACGGGAAGAAACCCAAAAACAGATCGTTGGATGGGTTGTTAGTCGTGTTGTAAACCATTATAGAGAACTTTGGCGAAAAGACTTTGAATCATGGAGAAGACTTCCCTACCTTCTAATAACAATCGAAGAAGCCCATAAGTTTCTTGAAGAAAAAGGAACTATCTTTTCTGATGTAGCCTTAACCTACCGTAAGTATAAGGTAGGTTTAAATGCAGTCACACCTAGACCTTCCGGAATAAACAGAGATATATTTGCAGAACTCTGGACAAAAATAATACTTAAAACAACATTAAAAGAAGACAGAGTTTACCTCTCAGAAAACACTCCATACCTAGAATACTCTGATACGGAACTAAAAATGTTGGATGTAGGTGAAGCTTTACTTGTATCCCAACCAAAAATCCATTTTGCAGTTCCAATCAAAATATTCGACTACAAAGAATTTTTAGACCTTCATGAAGATACACGGAAAACAAAAAAACCAAACTTAACCACCATCAAACGTTCAAAGATAGAAGAAAACGTGATTTAAACACCTTAAA
>CAZNLG010000056.1:5319-7777 GCA_964573765.1 uncultured Candidatus Bathyarchaeia archaeon
TTAACCACCATCAAACGTTCAAAGATAGAAGAAAACGTGATTTAAACACCTTAAATAATGTCTTAAAATTTCTAAGACAGAAACCCCAACCACTAAAACTATTGTAAGTATCACAAAGGGCACTTGTTGTAAACATCATTAGCACGGTTGATAAAGTAATTTCCCCCAAATAAACTAATACAATACTCGTAAACCAAGGTAACAATACAAAATGGTAAATTTACTAGTGTTAGGTAAAGTTTTTCTTCTCCGTTTTACCAAGTAAAGAAATCCTGTTGTGACTGGTACAAAATATACAATTCTAGGTAAACTCAGGCTTATAAATGTCTACGTAGATATCTGAATCCATCAAAGTATTTGAAAAACTAGATGTAATTCCACAACTTGAAATTAAACAGACCAAAAGAATAAAGAGTGGAATGTATATCTTACTTAGTTTCTCTTCTTTGCACTATACTTCCCTAAACAGATATTTAAAACTTTAAACTTAGCATCTCCTATTCAACAAAACATACAAAAAAATTTAAACTAAGCTTCTTAAATAAAAACATGGTAGAAACAGGGAAGGGGCCGGTAGCTCAGCTTGGTTGGAGCGTTCGGCTGATAATGGTTAACAGAAACCGAAAGGTCGAGAGTTCAAATCTCTCCCGGCCCACCACTAAAAATTTATCTACCAAAGGAATGTTTTGTTGTAGGTTAAAACACTAAAAACTTTTATTTAAAACTTCCTTACTATTTTTTTTGTTTTTGGGGATTGATGAGCAAAAGTTGGGGGTGAAAACAAATTAGCTACGTAGGTAAACACTTAATAGTTGAATTCTTTGAATGTAATCCTGAAACAATCAATGATAAGGAGTTTTTAGAAAGAATCCTTGTAAGAAGTTTAGTTAAGTCAGGAAGTAATGTCTTAGGAAAACTTTTTCACAAATTTGAACCTCATGGTGTAACAGGAATAGTTGTGATTTCAGAATCCCATCTTGCTATCCATACATGGCCTGAAAGAGGATACGTAGCTATAGACATCTTTACCTGTGGATTTAAAATCGACCCGTGGAATGTCTACAGAGAGATAGCTGAAGAAATCAAACCCAAAAAAGTTAAAATTTTAGAGCTGAACAGAGGACCTTTAACAAAACCTCGTATCCTTGAAGAAGTCTTGGCAAAGTAGTTGGTGGGAACCTAAAAGATGAAAGTTGGTGGAGTATGGTACACCGAAGCCTTAACTCCAACTTCCATCTTCTCCTACAAAGTCAAAAAACTGATTTACTCGGGAAAAACCCGATACCAAAAGATTGAAGTTATTGACACTTATGATTATGGAAAATGTTTAATCTTGGACGGTAAGATTCAGTCATCCACAAAAGATGAATGGATCTACCATGAAGCTTTAGTCCATCCGTTACTGGTAACCCATCCTAACCCTCAGAAGGTCCTTATAATAGGTGGTGGAGAAGGTGCAACCCTACGAGAAACCCTAAAACATAACACCATAAACTCGGTAACGATGGTTGACCTTGACAAAGAAGTTGTGGAAATCTCAAAAAAATATCTAAAAGAAATATGTCAAAACTCTTTCAATAACAAGAAAGCTAACCTTGTTTTTACGGATGGAAGAAAATTTTTAGAAAAACAACCTCTCAAATCTTTTGACGGAATAATAATTGATGTTACAGACCCTCTTGAAGGAGGACCTTCAGTTTTCCTTTTTACAGAAGAGTTCTACAGATTGGCCAAAAGTAGATTAAAAAAAGACGGTTTACTTGTTACTCAAGCATCTTCCATTTTTCACAGTCCAGATTGTTTCTCAAAAATCCATAAAACAATCAGTGTTGTTTTTCCCATTGTAAGGGCTTTTAAAGCTGAAATTCCAGCTTATTCTTCAGTTTGGGGTTTTGTTTTAGGTTCAAAAAAATACGACCCAATAAATCTAACACCGACAGAAGTTGACAAAAAACTTAAGGAAAGAAAAGTTAAAAACCTAAAATTCTATGAAGGAACAACTCACCAATCAATGTTTACCCTACCCAAACATCTAAGAAAAAAACTTGCACAAGAGAAAACCGTGGTTAAAGATTCAAACCCAGTCTTTATGGTATCCTGAAGAGAAATCTCAAATCATAGGTTTGGCGCCGGGGACGGGATTTGAACCCGCGAGGCTCCAACGAGCCACAGACTTAGCAGGCTTAGGCTTCCCATACGGGAAACTGCGCCCTACCAAGTTTCCCATCATCATCCATGTGGATGATGTTTCTAGGCGACCCCGGCACTTTCTCTATTTTAAATTTTGTTTTTTGTCTTAGTAAAAAGTTTTTATGGTGGGGCCGGCCGGATTTTCAGGGTTTTAACCTTTTGAACCGGCGATCTGGTGGGCCCAAGCCACCAAGCGTTTTGGCGTTTTTTAACTAGACCAGGCTAGCCCACGGCCCCACCAAAATAATCCAAAATTCAACCTACTTAA
>CAZNLG010000057.1:0-7735 GCA_964573765.1 uncultured Candidatus Bathyarchaeia archaeon
CTGTTAACAATCCTAACGGCTAAAGGACAATAGTAACCCATGTACTCAGAGAACGGGCCTTCCATTTCTCTTTCCCATGGATGTACGTCACCTTCTAAGACTATTTCAGCATGGGAAGGTGTATAGATTTCCTTATGGGTCTCAGAAGCTACAACTTCCAAAGGCCTACCAGTAACCGCTCCCCAAAACTCAAGTTCAGCAAAACCTGCTGGTGCTTTTAAAGCACAACATATGTAAGTTAGCGGTTCCACACCGTTCATTGTGATACAAGGCATAGGTTTACCCATCATTGCATACTTCATAAATATCACACTGTCCTGTTGACCTGGAACTAAATCAATTACTCCTCTGTTCTTTCCTTTAAGATGAATCCTTCTGTTTGCTAAGTTCTGCCAACCTGTTTCTGGGTCTCTGTTGTTCAGTAGGTTGCTTAAGAAGTGGGGTGTAGAGTCGAATTCACCAGACAACATAACAGGTATCATAGTCAGGTCAACTTCATCCCCAGTAAATTTAAGTTCCTTACAAGGCCCCGTTCCAACTTCTATCGGTGGAACTCCAGTCCACATTTTTGCTGTAAGTTCCACGTATACCCTGTCTAAAGTTGTACCACAGGCTAACGATAGTTTTTCTCTTGTGTCAAACGTGTTATGAGCAAACCTCCAACCAGGCCATCCTTTAATGTTTTCTTCAAGTAAACCTGGATGTAACGGGTCTTTTTCACGTGCAACCATGTAGGAGAGAGCGGATATTTCCTGTCTTGTTATCTCATCGGTGTTTCGTATGAGCATTCCAGCATCGTCACAAAAAGCCAACCGCTCTCTTAAGTCCCTGAATGGAAATCTATCTTTCATCAACTTTACAACTTCTTCGGGGTAACTCATGATATCACCTAAATTGATTACTCTTTAACACAAAATATATAAATTTTGTCATCATGTATCTCCAACTAGAAAATAAAAACCAAAAAAACAATGGTAAACAAATCATACAAAACAAAAATTTTTTAATCTCAAGCCTAAAGTATTCTTTTTAAGGGTGAGTAGATTGAAGGGCAGCATTAAGAATATGTATCAACAACGAAGATTTTTAAGTGTTGGGATAACTTTTAAGTTGACAGCTAACTGTTATCCAGACCATACAGCCATAATCTACTGGAACATCGACAAAGACAAGATGGAGCAAGCAACCTACAAAACATTGAACAACAGGGTTAATAGACTTGCAAATGCTCTACAAAACCTTGGAGTTGGAAAAGAAGATAAAGTTGCAATCTTCTTCCACAACGAACCTAGGTTTATTGAGTCCTACCTTGCAAGTCTTAAAATAGGAGCAGTAGCCGTCCCAATCAACGTCAGACTTTCAGCAAGGGAAATAACCTACGAAGTTGACTTTGCCGACTGTAAAGCACTCATATACTCAGAAGACCTAGCAGGTGTTGTAGAAGAGATACGTCCAAACCTACCAAAAGTTAAAACATGGATTTGCCGAGGAGAAAAAATCCCTGAAAACACATTCAGCTATGAAGAACTTCTCACCAGAAGCTCTGAAGAAGAGCCAAACGTACAAGTCCATCTTGACGATGATTGTGTAATCTACTTTACAGCTGGTACAACAGGTCTTCCAAAAGGAGCAGTTAGAACCCATGAAGCTGAACTCTGGCACTGCATTACAAATGCATTAAGGTTTGGGTTTAACCCTGAAGCCGTAGTTGGAGGTATCCCCCCATTCTTCCACATAGCAGGCTTGGGAAGTTTTGCTATGGCAGGTTTGACAGCCGGCTCAACGCTTGTTTTTCTCAACCGTTTTGACCCTAGAAGGGTTATGGAAGCAATTGAAAAGTTTAGGATAACTCACATATTCTTAGTGCCAGCAATGACGATTGCCATCCAAAACTTACCCGATGTGGATAAATACGATGCTAGTTCCCTGAAAGTTTACATGTCAGCTTCAGCACCCCTTCTCACAGAACAAAAAAAATGGATCTTGAAACGTTTCCCAAACGTCAAACTCTGGGAAGGTTATGGTATAACCGAAGGAGGAGACGTAGCCTATATACCTCCAGAATACATCGTAAGAAAGGACATGTGTGTTGGAAAACCAGACTTTAGCAAAGAAGTAAAAATAGTCAACGAAGAAGGAAAAGAAGTTGTTCCAGGAGAATTTGGGGAAGTATTGGTAAGAGGCCCAGGAGTATTTTCAGGCTACTATAAGGACCCGGAGAAAACAAGAGAATCATTTACACCTGATGGCTTCTTCCGAACAGGTGATGTTGGAAAATATGATGAAGAAGGATTCATTTATCTTGTGGACAGGATAAAAGACATGGTTATAACTGGTGGTGAAAACGTTTACGCCGCAGAAGTAGAAAACATACTTGCAACTCATCCAGCAGTTCGTGAGTGTGCTATGTTTGGTGTTCCAGACCCAAAATGGGGAGAAGCCGTTGTAGCAGCAGTTGTGTTAAAACAAGGTCAAAAAGCAACTGAAGAAGAATTGATCGAGTATTGTCGACAAAACTTAGCTCACTATAAATGTCCGAAAAACATAGTGTTCATGGATGCGTTACCAAGAAATCCTTTTGGTAAAGTTTTGAAAAGGGAACTAAGAGAAAGGTTTAAGGACCTAAGAACAAAAACATCTTCTTAACAACACAAAAAATTTAAAATTAAATTTTTTATGTTTCTTTAAGTTCAAACTTGTATCCACAATAAGGGCATTCCGGTATGGGTATTCCAGGTGTCGTCTTTCCAACTTCTTTTCCACATTTTGGACATTTCATATTTGATACTCCCTCATCTTAAAGTTTAAATTCTTTAGATCTAATATAAGGGTTTTCTCAATAACATAAAAATTTAAGACAAGTTTAACCTAAAAACAAACTCTCATCCAAGGTGAATTAAATTTGGAGAAACCCTATGTAGTTGTTGGAGGTTTTATGAGTATAGATGGAAAAACTGCACCTAGAAATCGTAAAGGAGTTTTATTTACCAAGTTTATGAAAGGTAACCTTCCAAAGTTACTTCATAAGTTAAGAGCTGAAGTTGATGCGATTGTTGTGGGCGTTGGAACGGTATTAGCAGACAATCCAAGATTAACTGTGAGGTTTGTAGAAGGGAAAAATCCTGTTCGGGTTGTTGTGGATAGTAGAGCTAGAACACCGTTAACTGCAGCCGTTCTTAACGTAAAAGAAGCACCCACCATTCTTGTAACTTCAAAAAAAGCTTCAGAAAAAAAACTTAAGGCACTCAGAAAAATGGGTGTTGAAACTATCCGATGCGGAAAAAACAAAGTTAACCTTAGTGAGATGTTAAGAATACTCCACAAAAAGGGGATAAGAACCATACTTGTTGAAGGAGGAGCTGAATTAAGATGGGGTTTTTTTAAGGAAAGACTTGTTGATGAACTTTTTGTTTGGGTTGTACCTGTTGTTTGGGGTGGTAAAAATGCACCAACACTTGTAGATGGAGAAGGCTTTACTTCTCTAGATAAGGTTGTTCAACTCAAGCTTAAACATATGGAAATTGTTGAAGATGTTCTAATTCTTAAGTTTAATGTTGTTAAACAAAACTCTTAAATGGAAGAAACCAACGAATTAAACCTGTTTAAGTCTCCTCCACTCATCATGACTAATTGTTTAACTTTTTCCAGTACATCACCTGAATCCACAATGTTACATGCAAGTTCATATCCATCCCTAAAGTCTTGAACAACATCAGCAAGATAAAGAATTGCTCCAGCATTTATGAGGATAAGGTCTCTTCTTGAGCTTCTATCTTTCCCGGTTAAAACTTTAAGCACAACTTTTGCATTTTCTTCATGTGTATCCCTAGCTTTAATCTCGTTTACATCACCACGTTTAACACCAAAATCTTCCGGATAAACTTCATATGTTTCAATCTTACCGTCGGGTTTAAGCTCGGAAACAACAGTTTTACCTATATTTGAAAACTCATCGATTCTTATGTTTTCATCTTTTCCATAACCAACGGGTACCAAAGCTTTTTCATAACCAACTTTAGAAAAAACTTTAGCAATTAGTTCTGTTTGAGGTATAGCTGTTCCACGTAGTTGTCTTTTAAGTGAAAAAGGATTAAGTGACGTTGCAATCATCATCCTTAACGAAGTCATCAGAGGAAAGATTATTGGTGCTATAGTTTCTTGTCGAAGTTTAAGTAGGGAAGTCATCCAAGGGTAGATACCAGCAGAAGCCCAAACCGTTGTTCCTATTTTTTCCACACATTCTTCAACAGTTTTTTGTGGTGCATTTATGTTTATTCCTATCGTCAAAGCAAGGTCAGCTGCTCCTGTTTTAGATGAAAAAGCTGTAGCAGCACTTTTAACAGCAACAGCTCCAGCTGTAGAAGCCACAAAAACAGCAGGGGTTGTTACGTTGATCGTTTTTACAGTGTCTCCCCCTGTACCCCCAGCCGTAACCACTGGTTTTTCAACGTTAAATCTAAAAGTAAATGGTTTTGTTTTTTCCATAGCCAAACTCATTCCAACCAACTCTTCCACTGTGAGACCCTTTAAAGTTAAACAACCAAAAAAAATCGATAAAATGAAGGTTGTTTCAGGTTTCCCTTCTTCCAGATACTTAAAAATCTTAAAGGTTGCTTCTTCAGCTTCATTTAATTCAAGGTTTTTATGTTGAACTATTTTCTCTATGATTCTTGCCCACCACAACATTTCAGGAGGATACGTAAAGGTTTTTGTTGATGGATTGTTTTTATCCATGTTACAATTCATCAAATCATTGATAGTTTTATACTTAGTATTAAGTTATGCTACTCATTTTTAGGTAAAAAGTCTTATAAACCTTATGCTCCTAATTTTAATGATTTCGATTTACTCATTTGCAAGATCTTACTTAAAAATGAGTAGATAACTATGACGGAAAAAAGTGAGCTTAAAAAAGGTGTACTTGGTGTCAGAGAATGTGTAATGATAAGCATTGGTGGTATGGTTGGTATTGCTGTCTTTGTTTTATCGTCGATAACAGTTGTACTTACAGGTCCTGTTGCAGTTTTGGCTTGGGTTGTTGCAGGTTTGTTGATGTTTATAATTGCTTTAAATTTTACCGAGTTAGCCACAGCTTTCCCTAGGGCTGGAGGTGTTTATGTTTATCCTTATGAAACGTTTAAAGGAAAAAATGCTAAAATCTTTTTTAGCTTTTTAACTGGTTGGCTTTACTGGTTTACTTTTGGAGTGATTGCTCAAGTTGTGGGAGCCATATATATTGCAAAGTTGATGTCAGTATTTGTTCCCGGGATAGAAGCATACAGTACACATCTTGCTGTTTTGTTTTTAATTTTTGTTTGGATTTTAAACTGTGTAGGTGTTGTTCCAACTGGTATAACAAACACCGTACTAACGTTCTCACTTCTTATCTTAATCTTATGTTATGTAATTGTTGGATTGTTCCATGTTAACCTAGCCTATTACACACCTTTTGTTGCAGGTGTGATGGGGTTAAAGGGATTTTTGGTTGCAATAACCATCGCTTGGCTTGGATACACTGCTTGGATAGCAGTTACTTCTGTAGCTGAAGAAGTCAAAGAACCCCAAAAAACAATTCCTAAAGCTTTATCCATAGCTTTCCCCATCTGTATTTCCTTCTATTTTCTTATCTTGTTTGTTACGTTTGGTTCTGGTCATTGGACTGAGTTTTTAGAATCTAAAAATCCTTTTGCATATTATTCCCCACTTCCCTATGCTGCTACAAAATTTGGGGTTCCATGGTTAATCCCAATCATATCGATTGCTGAAATTTTAGCTGTTACAACCACGATGCTTGTATTACTTCTTGATAGTAGTAGAGTTTTGTTGGCGATGGGTAGAACTGAAATATTACCCAAACCTCTAGCCTACACCCATAAAAGATTTAAAACTCCAATAATCTCCTTAACTCTTCTCTTCATAATTTCAGTTGTTATGGCTGCCTATCCTCAACTTGTATATTTCTTCATTCAGATGGGCGGTGGTTGTTTTGGAATTATCTGTATCATAATTAGTGTTTCATTGATTTTTCTTCGTCGTTACAGGAAAGATGTTGTTCCTAGTTTTAGGGTTCCAGGAGGATTTATCATACCTGTTCTTGCAATATTGATTATATTAGTTGCAATGACTCAATATGAAAGCATGGTTTACTACCTTACAATCGGTTGGATTCTTTGTGGTTGTGTATATTATGTGGTAAGATACTGGACTAAGACTGGTATTTTCCGTAAACCTTAAAACTCCACAACATCTCCTGTTTGGAACAAGATAAAAGCTTCACTTAATGTATTTGCAATTTGATTTATAGCTTTAAGCCCCGTACAATGGCATGGGCCTACGACCCTTGGTTTAAGTTTAACAAGTTCTCTGATTGTTGCATCTAACCTTTCTTTTGGAGCATTTTCTAGATGAAAACCTCCCAACACTCCATAGACTTTCTCGATACCAGTAATTTTTTGGGCATGTTTAATCGTATTTATTATTCCTGCATGAGCACAACCAGAAAAGATGATTAAACCTTTACCTTCCACTTTAACTATCAATGCTTGGTCATCCATCAAGATATCTTCTTTAAAAATCCCGTTTTCAACGGTTACAAAACCTTTTGTTTCTTCAAACTCAACTTTTCGTTCAATCTCACCTGTAGTTAAAATGTTTTCTGTTATCTTAACAGGATTTTTTGCAAGTATGAGTCTACCTCCAACGTTTTCTATTTCTGAAAGTTTGAAGGGTAAACCTACAAATCTAAGCTTTGACGTATATTTTGGACTAAAAACATTGGGATGAACCACGATAGGAGTCCGTCTGTCTATAACTTTTAGAACTTCGATTAAACCTCCTGTATGGTCATAATGTCCATGACTTAAGAAAACAACGTTGACTTTTTTTAAATTAAGACCCAGTTTGTTAACGTTATGTAAAACTACTTCTGGTGAAGGACCAGTATCCATAAGTATGGTTGTCTCCCCGGTTTCATCTTCAACTTCTAAAAACAGACAAAGTCCATGTTTCCCTAGAAGTTCAGGATTTCTTATGCTTGTTGAATTTTCAACAACAACCGTTACTTTCAGTTTTTTAATCAAATCTTTTTATGTCCCCCAAACTTGTTAACCATTCATACAGTAATCTCTCAGCTTTTTCAATTTTAAGGGGATACTTCAACTTCCATCTTTCCAAAACTTCTTCCGGACTTTTAGAATCTTTCACAAGTCTTATAAGATTTAAAACAACCTCTTCAGAACCAAAATTCTTACAAGGGATTTCCAATGCAAAAGCCAACTTAAAACTAAACTTTGAAAGTAAATAAGGTGAAACTGAACCCATTAAAACTCCATTTTCTAACTCAACAAACGGAGGAGCACCCTTTTTGTGTTTTCTTTCAGGGTCCACAAGAAGTTGATACGCTGACTTCCTGTAACAGTGAAGTTCAATGTAAATGTCTGGGTTGTATCTTTGGATTAAAGCCAGAAGTCTCTTTCCTTCCTTAGTCTCATAGTAGGTTTTATCAAGTGTACTGATGTATCTTCTGTTCTTGGTAAGAAACGGTACCACCACAAATTTACCGTTTAAAGGTTTTTCTTCTTCAATAAATGTTTCAAGGACTGGTTTTGTTGTTTTCCATTCTCTTCCGTGTAATCCCCCAACTAGAAGTCTTGTTAATCCTTTCTGTTTGGAGTGAAACACGTAAACATTCAAGTCTAATTTCCATTTTCTATTCTCCAAAAAAAAATATTTTAAA
>CAZNLG010000058.1:0-7428 GCA_964573765.1 uncultured Candidatus Bathyarchaeia archaeon
TATGTTTGGTGTTCCAGACCCAAAATGGGGAGAAGCCGTTGTAGCAGCAGTTGTGGTTAAGCCTGGTATGCAAACTTCAGAGAAAGAGTTGATAGATTTTTGTAGAGAAAGACTAGCTCACTATAAATGTCCAAGAAACATTGTGTTTGTGGATTCTTTACCCAGAAACCCCTACGGAAAAGTCTTAAAAAGAGTTCTTAGGGAACAATACAAGGATTTAAGAACAAAAAGTTAAAAAATCTAAAAAGTTTTTTGGTTTTAACATCTTAAATGGGATGCCTTAAATTTATATTTGTTGCTTACTTCCCTATTTTTTGTGTTTAACCCTATTTTGAAGTTACAAGTTTATCCGTCCCCAACGAAGATTTTAATGAATCCAGTAAGATTGAAACTGCTGTAAGGTTAAATCTTAACGCATCTTTCCACTGTATCTTCTGTGTTGTTTAAGTAAAGGTTTGGTAGGATACTTTTCTACTCATTTTGCACCACTTAATTTAATGTTTATTTTAGGGTTTTCTTCCATTCTGTAACATCCATGTCTAACAGGGATACTAATTCTTTTATACTTGGTATTATCGCATCAGGTTTTTCTTTTTTTAAGTTTTCTAGGTTTCCAACACCGGAAAGAACAGCCACAGTTAAAGCACCAGCTGCTTTCCCGGCCTTTATATCCACGGAAGAATCACCTACGACTACACATTTTTCGGGGGGTACACCTAAACGTTTACAACATTCAAAAACACCATCTGGTGCTGGTTTCTTCCTTTTTACGTCCATTCTTGTAACTTCCACGTTAACAAACTTTTCAATTGTTGCAACGGATGGAACGTAAACTTTGAGGCTTCCAAGTTTATACTCCATGTTGGTAAAAATTGCTATTTGAAGTCCCCTCTTTTTTATTTCAGAAAATACGTAGTCTACACCGTCTATTACTCTTGTGTTTTGGGTAAAAACTTTGATGGAAATTTTTCTTATCTCTTCCATAAGTCTTAAAGCTAGGTCTTTTCCAACAAGATTTTGAAGGATTTCTTCTTCAGAGGAACCCCTATCAACCAGTTCACAAAAAGCTTTTTTGTTAAATTTAAATGGAATTCGAAGGTTTTCAGCAGCATTCTCGAAGACCATTTTGTATGCTTCCAACGTCTCAATGAGAGTGCCTTCAAGGTCGAATATGAAAGCTTCCAATTTTTTTGGTCTTTTGATAATTTGGAGAGTTTCCATAACCATAACCTTGGAAGATGAAGAATATTATTTATACGGTCAATCTTAAACGTTGATGTTAATGTTTAAATTCTATAAACCACTAAGATTTTATTAAAAATTTTTTGAGGTGAATTTTTTGGTTGGTTTTGAAGATTTAAGAAGTTTTATGGATGCTCTTGAAAAAGAAGGTGAACTAAAAAAGGTTGAAAAAGAAGTTGACCCAAAATATGAGATTGCCGCGGTTCTTGATGAACTGGACAAAAAAGGTGGACCTGTTGTTCTCTTTAAAAACGTGAAAGGATACAAAACATCAGTTGTTGGGAACATTTGTGGAACACGTAAAAGGATAGGTAAGGCTTTGGGTGTTGAATATGATAAGGTTACCTTCAAATACATGGAAGCCTTGGAAAAACCCGTTCCCTACAGGGTTGTAGGAAGCGGTCCTGTAAAGGAAAATGTTTTCAACTCTGGTTTTGATGTTTTGGAACTTCTACCTGTTTTAACTCATTCAGAAGGTGATGTTGGACCGTACGTGACTATGGGGGTTCTTATCTATAGAGACCCTGAAACAAAAGCTAAGGGGGCTTCTATCCAAAGAATTCAAGTTAAAGGAAACAATCGGTTGGTTGTTTTTCCTGCAACTAGACCTCTTATAGATTATGTTGGTAATGCTGAAAAAATGGATGTACCCATGGAAGTTGCCATAACGGTTGGTTATGAACCAGCCTTTCTTCTGGCGGCTTGTGCTGAAGTACCAGTTGGATTTGATAAACTAACCTTAGTTGGAAGCTTAAAAGGAAAAGAGTTGAATGTTGTTAAATGTGAAACCTTAGACCTTGAAGTTCCCACCAATTGTGAGTTTGTTTTGGAAGGGGAACTTCTTCCGAAAGTTAGGGAAGATGAAGGCCCTGTTGGAGAAGCTTGGGGTTATTATACAACCTCAAAAAGTCCGGTGATAAACATCAAAACAATAACTTGTAGAGAAAACCCAATTTATCAAGCTACCACGTTTACTTCCATGGAAACCTACAATCTTATCGCTATCCCTTTGGAAGCCGCCTTGTTTAAGGCTATCCAAAGACATGTACCGACCGTTAAAAATGTACATATAGATTCAACATGGTTCCATGCATTTATATCGATAGAGAAAAAACGGGAAGGAGACTCGAGAACAGCTTTACTCATCGCGTTGGAATCACCTTTTATCAAACATGCAGTTGTTGTTGATGAAGATGTAGACATTTATAGTTTAAGGGATGTTTGGTGGACTATAGATACAAGGTTTCAAGGAGACAAAGACCTACTTGTTGTTAGCGGGATGCCTTCCATGAATGTAGACCCTTCATGTGGAGAGTTAACAGCAAAAGTAGGTGTTGATGCAACAAAAACTTTGGCTGAACAAGAAAAATTCAGAAGAATCAAAGTTGCAAGAAAAGTAAAGCTTGAAGAATATTTAAGTTAAAACTTTTTCGCTATTAGGAAAAATATATATGTCAACAAAGATGAAAAATATAGAAAAGAATCAAACAAAACGGTTAAATCAAATTTTTGGAGGTTAGAATGTGAGTGGGTCAACGGCAGTATGGGAACCTTTCACAACCTACTGTATAAGTCCAGGTTGTACGGGAAAACTAAAACTATCGGGACCAGGGAGACAAAAAGTCAAATGTACTGTCTGTGGAAACGAATATGAACTTGAATCTGACAGTACAGGTCAAATCGTGGTGTTTGTAAGACCACAAAAGAAAGGTTCACTTTAGGGGGTGAATTCATGGGTAAAGTTAAACCAGATAAATCCGCATCCTTCCCATTCTACAGTTTTAGAGATTACCTAGCATGGCTTGATGAAAATGATATGCTTGTTCACATAACAGAAGAAGTAAGCAACAAATGGCAGACAACAGCGATCTCAAGAGAATTTTTCGTTAGTAATGGGTATGGATATGCAAAAGTTAAACCAAAGATACCCTTCTACGAGAATTTTGTTGGATATCCCGGTGTAAGAGGTTGTAATCTAGCGTATGGACACATAGACCTAGTAGCGGCAATCATGGGAACAACAAGAGAAAAAATATTCCAAGACTACTTTGCAAAGATGAAGAAGCCCGTCCCACCAATCACCGTTGAAAAAGCCTACTTTACGGAAAACACCTTCAAAGGAGACGAGGTAGACCTGTACAAGATACCGTTGGAAACCACAAGTAGTAAACAATCTGGACCCTTCCTGACGTTTTGGGCTTCAACATTTAAGTCTCCAGTAACAGGAGAATATGCTTTCGGTATCTACAGACATAATGTTAAGAGTAGGAAACATGTTGGTATGCTTGTGATTCCAGGTCAACGAACCCACAGAGTTTACCTTGAACATAAGAAAGAAGGTAAAAGTATGCCCATAACCCTAGTCAATGCTCCACCACCAGCATGTGTACTTATAGCTCAGGCCAGAACTCCACCGGGTGTTTCAAAACTTAACTTTGCCGGTGCTCTTCAAGGTGCCCCAGTTGAATGTGTAAACACCGATGTAAACCAGCATCCTGTTCCTTCCACATGTGAATACGTACTTGAAGGAGAGATGCCTACAGATATACTGGAACCTGAAGGACCTTTTGGAGAATTTACAGGACTTTATTCCATGGCTAGAGACCTACCTATAATTAACATAAAAGCCATGCATGTAAGGGATAATCCCATTTACAACAGCTCTTGGATGGGTAAACCTCCAAGTGAAGGCCACTTGATAGGAGAGCTTATGCAAAACCTAGGTCTTACAATGATGTTAAGACAACTTGCACCTGAAGTTGTAGCCGTAAGAACCGTAAGCTCTTGGGCTTTGATGATGGCTGTTGTGATCGATAAGAAGATGAAGACAAAAGGTACAGCTGCAAGAGTTGCTTCGATAGCTGCTGCACTTCAACCAGGTTCAAAAACATGGATTGTGGTTGAAGATGATGTAGACTATTGGAGTGTTGAAGAAATCCTTTGGGCTATGGCTATTAGATGGGCTCCCAACAGAACCATCATTTATGGTCCACTTCCAGGTTGGAGGCTTGACCCAACTGAGAGGCTTCAATCAGGTTATCCTGTTGAAGAAGGAGTTAGATATGTTGCTATCATAGATGCTACTGAACCTATGCCACCATATGATGAATACTACAAGAGAGGTATAGTTGACGTACCAGAACAAGTAAAAGAAAACGCAAAACAAATAGCTTCAAAATACCTAGTTTAACCCTAATCACTTTTTATTTTTAACCAAAATTAAAAAAGAAGTTTTAAGGTTTTTAGATGTTTAATTAAGGTTTAGCCAACAGACTTAGGTTCTTTCTGTTCGATTATTTCTTCAGCTTTTCTTACAGTGTCCCTTACTAGTTCTTCTGGAAGATACACGGTTCCACATTTTGGACATTTAGCATCTGTTATTGAACGAACGATTCCCATGTAAGCCATTGTAATCTCTGAAGAAACCATTTTTTACATTTGAAACAGTACAATTCTTCCAGAGACTGTCTAAACCGACCAGTTGGGTTTATTTCTCCTTTCCAGTTGCATATTTTTCAGGACCAAGCTCTTTGAGTTTTGCTTTTGTTGGGATTCCGGTATCGATACTCCATCCTCTTTCATCATAGTGTTGTAGTCTTCAACGTATTTTGTCATTCTTGCAACGTTCCATCCCCGTGGTTCTGTAAAGATTTTGCTTTTTCTTGCAGGTGTGAAGATCCACGGTGGTGAAGGAGATGTTATGCAGACCATGCATCCTGAATGGCGACCTATCGACATTTACATTCTACAGGAAGCAGCAAAAAAGCTGGTGTTAAACCCGTGTTTACGGGAGATGCATTACCAATCGAAGAACAAATCAAAAAATTGTTGAGAACAAAAACCACGATTTTGACAACCTATCCCATGTACATTAAAAAACTCACGGAAGAAGATAAAAAATAACCAACCCTTGAAACTTTAGGTGTAAAATGTATTCTTCTTGCTTCCCATGGTTGACCTGAAGAGATGAGAACGGAACTTCAGAAAACTTGGAACTGTAAAGTTTATGATGTTTATGGTTTGTCGGAGATGGGAACAGCCATTGCTACTGAATGTGAAGTACAAAATGGTCTCCACATAAATGAGGTCAGTGTTTTTACGGAAGTTGTTAACCCTGAGACTGGGAAAGTTTTGGGTAAGGGGTCTGTTGGAGAGTTGGTGTTTACAAGTTTGGGTAGAAAAGGAAGACCTTTGATACGTTATAAATCAAGGGATCTATCCAAATTGATAGATGAACCTTGTTCATGTGGTGCGTTGGTTGTACGTAGGATAGGTAGAGTTAAACGAATAACAGCTTAAAATTTAAACATTCTTGGTTTGGATGTAAAAAAGAAGAGAGTTAAATTAAAAAAATTGAGGGTTCATTGTTGAAAGGTTTATTCTCCAAGAATGATATCGGGGGTTGGTTTTTCTCCTTTTTCACCGTATTTTTCTCTTTCCCATTTTCTTAGAGTTCCACCAGCAATCTTACCAGTTGGAGTCCTTGGTAGACTCTTAACAAACTCGATTCTTCTTGGATATTTATAGGGTGCCACAGATTTCTTTGTGAATTCTTGAAGTTCTTTTGCAAGCTCCATGGATGGTTTGTAACCTTCCTTAAGAACAATGTAAGCTTTTACAACGTTTTCTCTTTCCGGGTGTGGTGAAGCTACAACAGCAACTTCCTGAACTGCTGGATGTTTCTCCAATACTTGTTCAACATCGGTTGCTGGGAACTTGTAACCAGCTGTTATGATTACATCGTCTGTTCTTGAAATGTAATAGTAGTATCCATCTTCATCTCTTCTGTACAGTAAACCTGCACGGCTCCAACCGTTCCATATAGATTCCTGCATTTTTTCGGGTCTTCGCCAATACCTGTACCCTGTTGGACCTCTGATGATAAGTTCACCAGCTTCACCTGTTGGAACAGGTTCCATCGTTGTTGGGTCAACAACTCTTGCTTCATATCCTGGAACAGGGAAGCCTGTTGCGGCAAATTTTTCTGGTGGTGTGTCAACAAAGGTTGTTAATAGGTAACCTACTTCAGATTGGCCTAATGAATCTAGGATGGGAACCTTAAACTTTTCAACCCATCTTTTCCTAGTCTCAGGTGGAAGATACATCGCCGAGCTTTGAGCAAGTTTTAGGGAGCTTAGGTCATATTCTTCCGACTTGTCAGATTCTACCATTGCCTTAAATACGGGTGGAACAGCATAGATGTGAGTTATCCTGTGTTTTTCTATAACTTCAAACATGTCTTCTTCGATGGATTTTCTACGTGGACCTATACAAGACATGGCTGCACCTGTTGCTCCACCTTCACAGATTATGTTAAAGTATCCAAAGAAGAATCCAAATGTTGGGTGTCCTCCACCTACACAGTCTGGGTTTAATCCTAGAACATATTTTGCATGGCAGAGGGCTGCTGGTCCAAGGTCCCAATGAGTATGAATAACACCTTTTGGAAGACCTGTGGTTCCTGAAGTATAAATCAACATTGCAACATCCATCGGGTCTGTGTCAGGGTAGGGTTGGATTTTATCAGATTTTCCTTTTCGCCAATCTTCCCATTTAAGCCAACCGTCTCTTTCACCACCAACAATTATATAGTTGTCTTTGGGTATGGTTTCTACCTTGGATTTTAACTTATCAATGTCTTCCGTAAATCTTGCACCAGCAATGATTGCTTTTGCTTCGGAGTTTTGTAGGATATAAGTCATTTCAGGGACACCAAGCAGAGGCATCATAAGAACTGGTACACAGTTCATCATCCAACATGCAAAGTTTGCTATTATAAATTCGGCTATGTTGTCAAGTTTGATAGCAACCCTGTCTCCACTGCCTTCTTCGATACCTAATTCTTTTAATGCATTAGCTGTGATTGCAACTTCCTTTAAAAGCTCATTCCAAGTAAACTTTCTGTCTCCATCAAGAACTGCAACCTTATCTCCTCTACCTTCTTCTATGTGTCTGATCAGACTGAACCATCCAAGGTTAAGGGTACGTCTGGCAGACCATCTTGCAAGCTCTGGAAGGGTCACTATGTATTCTGGGGAGTATTCTTTTGGTGGTAAATATTCCTTGGGAACATTTTTCTGCAAACCTACCACCCTACATTTTAGAGGTATGCAGAAACCTTCATGGTTTCATACCTTTTTTCATCAACTACTTCTATAAAGAAGAATTAAACATATCCTATATATG
>CAZNLG010000059.1:0-7008 GCA_964573765.1 uncultured Candidatus Bathyarchaeia archaeon
CGAAAAAGAGTTTTTTTCAACTTCAGATTTTACGGTTAACTTAGTCAGAAACTTCACACCACCAAACATTCCACTATAAGTTTTAACTATAAGAAACTAACGGTTAACCGTTAAATAAAAGGTTTCCGTAAAACAATAAGCAGATATTTATTAAATTAAGACAAAAAATATTTGTTTACATGTTTGGAGGGAAGTTTAAATAATGGATGTCTATGATTTGGTCGTTGTTGGTGCAGGTCCTGCTGGTTTGATGGCTGCAAGAAAGGCTGGGGAAAAGGGTGTTAAGGTTCTTTTAGTTGAGAAAGAGCGTATGCTTGGTTTAAAAGCTTGTGGTGAAGCTGTTTCCACAAGAACATTGGCGGATGCTGAAATTCAACCATCTCCAAACTTTATATGTAACAACATCGAAGGAGTTTTTGTCTATGCTCCCGATGAAAACAAATATGTAGAAATTTTCTCTGAAGAGTTAGGTAGAGGTTACATTCTTGAAAAACCAATTTTTCTTCGAGAATTGGCTTATCAAGCAGCTAAAAATGGAGTTGACTTCTTGGTTAACAGTCAGGTTCTAGACGTAAACCAAGAAAACGATGGTACTTATCTTGTTATCATAAAAAAGTTTGGAAAAACCCTTAAGGTTAAAACAAAGGTCGTCCTAGGATGTGATGGTGTCAACTCTGTTGTTGTCAAAAAGTTCTTTAAAAGAGAGAAGTATGAGCTTATTTCATGTATTCAGTACCGGATGGTTAATTGTAAATTTGAAAATCCTCATGCATTAGAATGTTACCTTGGTCGTGAAGTTGCTCCGTTTGGTTACGTTTGGGTTTTTCCTAAGACCGAGAACATGGGTAATGTAGGGGTTGGAGTTCGAGGTGCACCTGCAAAACCTTACCTTGATAAGTTTATAGCTACACATCCTGAAAAATTTGGAAAGGCAAAAATAATTGAAGTTCAAGCTGCCCCTGTTCCGGTTAGCGGTCAAATTGAAAAAATTGTTGAAGGGAATGTTATGGTTTGTGGAGATGCTGCAGGTCAGGTTATACCCTTAACAGGTGGTGGGATTCATTCTTCAATAGTTGCTGGAAAGGTTGCTGGTGAAGTTGTTGCTGAATTTTTGTTGGAAGGAAATGTAAGTTTAGACGAGTATCTTCAAAGATATGCATACTGGACTGGAAGAATAAAGAACAGTTTAAAGGCACTTAGGTTAATAGAGAAACTTACAGACCAAGAGTTAAACCAACTAGCTGATATCTTGAGTGGAGAAGATGTTGTAGATTTAGCCAGTGGGTTAGACATAAAAAGGGTTGGAAAAAAATTGATTAAACATCCATATTTTGCTTTCCGTCTTGCAAAAGCTTTGTTAGGTGATTAAAACGTTTGAGCAAAGTATGGGTAAAGTTGAAAAATATCTAAAAGAAAAAATCAGAAAAGAAGGAGCTGTCCATTTTACACTTATAGACCCAGAAAAAACAAGTCCGGAAGAAGCTGAAAAAATTTGTGTTGAAGCTGAGAAAGCTGGAACGGGAGCTATTCTGTTAGGCGGTTCAACCACAGCTTCTTCAAATCAAGTTGAAGCAGTTGCTAAAAAAATAAAGAAAAGTATCAGTATTCCTTTAATCCTTTTTCCAGGTAACCTTACAGGTTTAACAAAGTTTGCTGATGCTATCTTTTTTATGTCCTTACTTAATTCTTCTAACCCGTATTTTTTTGTTGATGTTCAAGCTTTAGCTGCTCCACTTGTCAAAAAATATCAAATTGAAACTTTGTCTTTAGGTTATGTGATTCTGGGTTATGGTGGTACAGCCGGGTTTGTAGGTTATGCTAGACCTATACCTTATGAAAAAGCTGAACTTGCAGCTATGTATGCTCTTGCAGCCCAATACTTTGGTATGAGATTTGTTTACCTTGAAGCAGGTTCAGGAGCAGAAAAACCTATCCCTCCTAAAACGATTTCAGTGGTAAGAAGAGAAGTTGACATACCGTTGATTGTTGGGGGAGGAATCAGAAACAGACAAGAAGTTAAAGAAATGGTAAAGGCTGGAGCAAACATTATAGTGACCGGAACCGTTGTCGAAGAAGTTGTAGATGTTGGTAGAAAGATCAGCGAATTTGTGGAAGGAATTAAAGAAGCATTCTGCAGTGGTGGATAATAGTATGGCTACGGTTCATAGTATGGAGTTACCTCGAAAGGTTATCGTTGGAAATGATGTTCTTAACACCGTTGGTAAAACATGTAAAGCTTTGGGTCTGTATCCTAATGCGTTGGTTGTTACAGGTCCACATACTCATAAGGTTGCTGGTAAACCTGTCGTAGATTCACTTAAAGATTCTGGTTTTAACGTGGATTGTTGTGTAGTTGAAGGGGCTGACCTAAGTTCAATCAACAAAATTGAGAAGAAAGCTTCTGAAGTTTTGTTTAACGTGATGCTTGGTGTAGGTGGTGGAAGAGTCATAGACATAACAAAATATGTTTCTGCAAAAAACAGGATTCCCTTTGTAAGTGTTCCTACTTCTGCTTCCCATGATGGAATAGCGAGCCCTCAGGTCTCATTAAAAAGTTTAAAAAGCCCGGTTTCTGTTAAAGCACAAACACCTTTAGCCATCTTGGTGGATATTCAGGTTATACTGGATTCACCGTTTCGTTTAACGATAAGTGGTTGTGGTGACATTATCGCAAAATTCACAGCCACACGTGATTGGCTTTTAGCTCATAACCTAAAAAATGAATATTATGGGGATTATGCTGCAAACTTAGCTTTGATGAGTGCTAAACTTGTAGCTAAAAATGCAAATCTAATCCATGAAGGCTCCGTGGAAGGTCTTAGGATTGTAGTTGAAGCCTTAGTTAGTTGTGGAGTTGCTATGAGTATTGCTGGAAGCTCAAGACCTTGTAGTGGTTCAGAACATCTTTTCAGTCATGCTCTAGACATGATTGCACCCAATCATGCTCTTCATGGAGAACAATGTGGTGTTGGAACCATCATGATGGCTTATCTTCACAAAATGAATTGGAAAAAAATAAAAAGTGTACTTAAAAAAATAGGTGCACCCACCACTGCTGAAGAGTTAAACGTGACTTCCGAGCAGGTTGTGGAAGCCCTTACAAAAGCTCATACGGTCAATCCGGAAAGATACACGATTCTTGGTGAAAAAGGGTTAAACAGGGAAGCAGCATTTAAACTTGCAAAAAATACGGGTGTAATCTAAGAAGACAAAAAAATTGAACGAATGACTTTATATACATGAAGGCAAATAATAGTAGGGCTAAGAATAGGATGTGCTTGTACAAAATTTCCTCGTAGGTTTATTTTTAAGGTGAGAAGATGAAACCTGAGAAGTGTGTCGGGATCATCAGTTATGGTGGATATGTCCCCATCTATAGAGTTAAAACTTCTGAAATTGCAAGAATGTGGGGTAGGGATGGGGAGCCGATGCAGGCTGAAGAAGTTGCGGTTGCTTCCATGGATGAAGATAGTGTTACAATGGCTGTTGAAGCTGCTAGATACGCATTAAAAAGTGCAAAGATAGACCCAAAAGAAATAGGAGCAATCTACATAGGTTCAGAATCAAAACCATACGCGGTAAAGTCTTCAGGAACGATTGTTGCTGAAGCCATAGGTGCTTCACCACATATTACTGCTGCAGATTTTGAGTTTGCATGTAAGGGTGGAACAGAAGCTCTTCAAGCATGTATAGGATTGGTTGCAGCTGGAATGGTTAAATATGGTTTAGCCATTGGTGTTGATGCTGCTCAAGCAGCACCTTCGGATGACCTTGAATATACAGTGGCATGTGGGGGTGCAGCTTTCTTGGTAGGTCCCAAAACAGATGAAACCATAGCCTATTTTGAAGGTTCATGTTCATACGTGTCTGATACACCTGATTTTTGGAGAAGAGCTGAACAACCTTATCCTTCTCATGCAGGACGTTTTACAGGTGAACCTGCATATTTTAGACATGTAATAAACGCGGCAAAAAACCTGATGAAAGAATTTAGTTACAAACCTGAAGATTTTGATTATGTTATCTTTCATCAGCCCAACCTAAAGTTCCCCGTCAGGGCTGGTTTAATGTTAGGTTTTACTAGAAAACAGCTTGAACCTGGTCTGGTCATTCCTTCGATCGGTAATGTTTATGCGGGGAGTGCCCTGCTTGGGCTTGTTGCAGTTTTAGATTCTGCAAAACCCGGAGAAAGAATTTTACTTGTCTCTTATGGTTCAGGTGGTGGAAGTGATGCTTTTAGTATTGTTGTTCAAAGAAAACCTTCAAAAGGTAACCCTACACCGTTTATATCTCAACTGATTAGCCGTAAAAAATATCTTGACTATGCTCAGTATGCAAAATACCGTGGAAAGATGTTTTTCTAAGTTAGGTGCTATTTTGTGCGTAGAGTTGCAGTTGTCGGTGTTGGATGTACTAGAGTTGGGGAACTTTGGGATAAATCTTTAAAAGACCTTATTGTTGAGTCAACATTAAAAGCCTTAGACGATGCTGGAATAGAAAAAATTGACACAATCTATGTTGGGAATGCTCTTTCTCAAATTCTTCAACGTCAAGGAAATTTAGGTTCCTTAACCGTAGATGTTTTAGGACTTGAAGAGACACCTGCAATTTCTCTTGAAGCAGCTGATGCTTCAGGTGGTTTAGCTTTTCATGAAGCGGTTAAAGCTGTAAAGTTTGGTTGGGCTGATTTTGTTCTTGTGGTAGGGGTTGAAAAAATGTCTGATGCGTCTTCATCTGAAGTTGCTGAAGCCTTAATGACATTTGAAGACCAAGATTATGTGGCGTTTACAGGAATCAACCAAGCGGGACTTCATGCTCTTCTTCTAAGACTCTACATGGAAAAGTTTAGAGTAAAACATGAAGAAATAGCGATGTTTGCTGTAAACGCTCATAAAAATGCAGCAAACAATTCTTATGCTCAGTTTCGTAGTTTAATCAATGTTGAAGATGTGCTAAAATCCCCGATAATTGCCGACCCGTTGAGGCTTCTGGAATATTCAACCATAGCAGATGGTTCTGCAGCTGTTATTCTATGTCCACTTGAAGAAGCAAAAAAAATTAAAAAAAACCCGGTTGAAGTTTTAGCTTCCACCATTGCAACAGACAGGTTCTTTTTGTTTGAAAGAGTTGACATGTTAACCTTTAACTCAACAAGAAAAGCTGTAAAAAAAGCTTTAGAAGAAGCTAAAATTTCCTTACAAGACATCAACCTAGTTGAAGTTCATGATGCTTCCACAATTCTAGGCGTACTTTCCTTGGAAGACTTAGGTTTTGTTGAAAAGGGGAAGGGGGCTTCCTTTGTTGCGGAAGGACATATCTCTCTTGACGGTACATTACCCACAAATACTTTTGGTGGATTGAAGGGTAGAGGAAACCCTGTGGGTGCAACTGGTGTTTATCAGATTGTTGAAATGGTTTGGCAACTTCGTGGTGAAGCTGGAAAAAATCAGGTTGGAAATGCAAAGGTCGGCTTAACCCATAACCTAGGAGGAACTGGCTCTTACGCTACAGTTAATATTTTGAAGGGTAATTTAACATGACCACAACAAGTGTACCAAAATATTGGCGTGAAATCAAATATCGGTATCGATTGATTGGGAGTCGTTGTCTTCAATGTGGAAAAATATTCTTTCCCCATCGGGCTGTATGTAGAGTTTGTGGTTCAAGAAAACTGGAAGATTACAAGCTAAGCGAGAAAGGTGAAGTTTTAAGTTTCACGGTTATCCGTCGTAACAGTCCTTCTTCTTTTGAAAAAAATGTTCCTTACATTGTTGGGTTGATTAAACTTGAAAACGGTATAACACTTCTTTCACAGATAGTAGACTGTAGTATTGAAGAAGTTAGCATCGGAATGCCTGTTGAGCTAACTTTTAGAAAGATTAAAGAAGCCGGAAAGGAAGGTATTATCGAATATGGTTTTAAATTTAGACCAGTACTTAAATGAAGAGTTAGGTGAAACTTCGGTTAAAGTTAAAAAAATTCTAGACGAAGTTATTCCCCAGAAAAAACCAGATATTCTGTATGAAGCTTCAAGACATCTTATCATAGCAGGAGGGAAAATGCTTAGACCCTATGTAGTCATAAAATCTTGTGAAGCTGTGGGTGGAGATGAAGATACAGCGTTACCAGCTGCTGCAGCCATTGAGCTTGTTCATAATTTCACATTAATTCATGATGACATAATGGACAACGGTAAGGTTAGACGTGGAGTTTCAGCGGTTCATGTTCAATGGGATATTCCAACAGCCATAATGGCTGGAGATTTGCTTTTTGCAAAGGTTTACAAAACTTTGGTTGAAGGACTTGGCAGAAAGAAAATTCTTTCTGAAAGAATAGTTAAAGCTACAGGAGTTATTGCGGAAGCTGCAATTACAATTTGTGAAGGTCAAATGCTTGACATGAGTTTTTCAAAACTTGAAAAAGTTTTGGAAGAAGAATATCTGGTAATGGTGGAGAAGAAAACTTCTTCACTTTTTAAAACTTCTGCCGAAGTTGGTGCCTTGGTTGGTGGAGGTACAGATTGGCAGATAGAAAAACTTGGATGTTATGCAAAATTTATGGGTACCGCTTTTCAGATTGTTGACGATGTTCTTGGATTGGAAGCTGAAGAAAAAGAACTTGGTAAACCTGTTGGTAGTGACTTAAAAGAAGGAAAAAAAACTCTTCCAGTTATCTTTGCTCTTCAACAGGCAAACAAATCACAAAAAAAGACCATTTTAAATGCCATGAAAAAGACTTCCACGAAAAAAGAAATTCTAGAAGCAAAAAAAGTTATAGAAGAACTGGGTGGAGTTGATTATTCGATGAAAAAAGCGGAACAGTTTGTTGAACAAGCTTTAAAACAACTTGAACCATTACCTCAAACAAAGGCAAAAGAATCCTTGACAACCCTAACAAAATTTGTTATCAAAAGAAAATTTTAAGCAAAAAACTTCATAAAAATCTGGAGCTAATCCTATTTTTGGATAAGCGGCTGTGGTCTAGACTGGTCTAGGACAGGGGCCCCCC
>CAZNLG010000060.1:0-5606 GCA_964573765.1 uncultured Candidatus Bathyarchaeia archaeon
TGGTTTCCACAAAAATTTCTGGGAAAGGTCAACGTGGAAAAACAACCCTTGTAGGTCTTTCAGTTTCATCGGAAAAACTTGAAGAAGAACTTCAAAAAATTCTTGGGAGCAAGATAAGTTGAACGAAGATTTACTTATAAAAGCTTTAGCTTCCCCCGGAAGACTTAAAATTTTAAGACTTCTTTTCCAAGAAAAAGAGTTAAACATATCTCAGGTAGGAAAAAAAGTTAAATTACCCTACAAATCGGTAAACCAGCATCTAAAAATCCTTAAAAAAGTAGGTTTTGTTGAAGAAGAAAAAATTGGTAGAATCAGAATTTTTAGAGTTAAAGAAGAAAACAAAAAATGTGAAATTTTAAGAAAGCTTTTTGAAACCTAACTTAGACTCCAAACCTTCTTTGTCTTTGTTGATAAACCCGAATAGCCCTAAGAAAATCAACCTTTCTAAATCCAGGCCAATAAACATCAAGAAAACAAAATTCACTGTAGGCAGCCTGCCAAAGTAAAAAATTACTTAGTCTTTCTTCACCTGAAGTTCTTATGATAAGGTCTGGATGTGGATTGGGAAGAAAACCTGTATACAAATGTTCTTCAACAGTTTTTTCATCCAACTTTTCAGGTGAAATTTTTCCTTTAACAACCTTTGAAACGATAGCCTTAACTGCATCAACTATCTCTGCTCTTCCACCATAGGCTATTGCAAGGTTAAGATAATATTTGTCATGTTTCTCGGTTGATTTTTCAAGTTTTTTTATGAGGTCTTGAAGAGTTTGAGGTAACAGTTCAACTTTACCTAAGACTTTCACCCTAATCTTATTTTCATAAACATATCTACTTTCACTCAAAGATTTAAGGTAGGTTTCCATTAAACTCATAAGATGTTCAACTTCTTCTTTAGGTCTTCTAAAATTTTCCGTGGAAAAAATGTAAAGAGTAACTGTTTTAATTCCACCCAACTCTCTACACCAATCCAAAAACTTCTCGGCTTTTTTGGCACCTTCCAAATGCCCATTAAACAAGTTTAACCCTTTGGATAAAGCCCATCTTCGGTTTCCATCAAGAATTACCGCAACATGTTCGGGCATTTTACCCCTTTTAACTTGGTTCCAAAGAAGATACTCGTATGTTTTCATGATTAGTTTGTTTCTTGCGATAAACCATGCTAGTTTTTGAAGCCAAGAGAAAAATTTTTCTTTCTTAGAAGACAATTCCTGTTAACCCTTGTGAAACTTTATACTCAACTAATTAAGCGTTTGAAGAGCCTTAAAAAACTTTAATTCTAAATAGAAGGATAAACATGTTTGTTTTAGGGTTCGGATTTAATTTAACCCAGATTTGGTGAAAAAATTTTTGGATAAACCTTACATCTCCATGAAAGAGATTACCCATGAAGATTACCTAAATTTTATCAGGAAAAAAAGGGAAATAACCATCGAAAACGTTAAAGTTAAACTTTCTGAAAAAAAGAACATCAAAAATCTTCAACCAAAAAATTTTAGGGTTGAAACAACAACCGTCTGGTCCTTTGAGAAACGGGGAAACTGGGCTACCCATAAAGGTAACTATCGTGGAAACTGGGCTCCAGAAGTTCCAAGAAACCTTATTCTACGTTACACAAAACCTGGTGAAACTGTTTTAGACCAGATGGTTGGTTCTGGGACAACCCTTGTTGAATGTAAACTTCTTGACAGAAATGGGATTGGTGTTGACATTAACTTTGAAGCTCTTATGGTTACAAGGGATAGGTTAAACTTTAACCTTTCAAGGAAAAAAACTAGAAGTTGGCAGAAAACCTATCTTGGGGATGCTAGAAACCTAAACCTGATAGAAAATGAATCTGTCGACCTGATTGCAACCCATCCACCCTATGTTAACATCATACCCTACTCTCATGAAAAAATTGGGGGAGACCTTTCTAAAGTTTACAGTGTGGAAGAATACATAAATGAGATAAAGAAGGTTGCAAAAGAAAGTTTCCGTGTTCTAAAACCGGGAAAACATTGTGGAATTTTGGTTGGAGACACAAGAAAACATAGACATTATGTACCTGTAGCCTTTAGGGTTATGCAAGCTTTTCTTGAAGCAGGATTTATTCTAAAAGAAGACATCATAAAAGTTCAATGGCACATGAAAACAACAAGAGAAGTTTGGGAAAAAAGAAAACATAAAGAAGATTTTTTGTTGATCAAACATGAACATCTTTTTGTTTTTAGAAAACCTTTGAACGGAGAACCTACAAAGTTTAAGGAAAGCATAAAATGGTGGTAAAAATCCCCAATGTTTAAGGAGAAAACAGTTAGAAGAGTTTGGATGGGGTAATCCTTAAATTTTTAAGTTAACTTAATCTTTTTCTTATGGGTTTGGGGATGTGGAAATCTTTGCGTAAACTTTTCTTAACAGTATGGTTTACGTTTCTTATCCTACTTGACTACTTAGTTCCCTACACGATTCTCCAAGGTTACAACAAAATTACAGGTTTGTATGTTTTTTGGCCTTTACTTACACTGGTTGTTGCTGTTTCATGTTTTTGGTTGATGACTGGTTGGAGGGAAAAATAGACTGGTTGAATCTTTTATACTTTTAACGGTTACCGTTTTATTTTTTGGGTTTATGCTTCTTCTTGTTCACTATGGTAGGTTAAAAACTGGGAAAGGTGTTGAAGAATATTACATTGCCGGAAGAAACATTACAGGTTTGGTTGCAGCCTTAACTTATGCGGCTACAACCTACAGTGTTTTTATGATGGTTGGACTTGTAGGTTTAACTTATGCCTATGGAGTTGGGGCTTTAGGTTTTGAGTTAACCTATCTATTAGCAACAGTTCTTCTTTTAACATTGTTTGCTCCAAGATTTTGGGTTGCTGGTAGAAAGTGGAAGTATGTTACACCAACCCAACTTTTAGCTGACCGTTATCAAAGTAGAACCGTTGGAATTGTTACCACGGTCTTATGTTTAGTTTTTCTTGTACCCTACATGGCAATCCAAGGGATGGGTTCAGCCTACCTACTTGAAGCTCTCTCAGGTGGGGCTGTATCCTACACTGTAGGTTTAACTTTTATCGTGGTTGTCATAGCTTTTTGTGCACTTTGGGGTGGGTTTAGGGGTGTAGCTTGGACAGATGTGGTTTTAGGTTTAGTTATGCTAGGTTCTTCACTCTATCTAATGTTTTACTTGGCTTCCACCTACCTTGGTGGATGGTTAGGTTTTGTTCAAACACTTGAAACAAACCATGCAAGTTTTCTTTCTGTTCCCGGTCCAGGATTCTTTACCTTCCCAAAATTTTTAGAGTTGACGGTTCCATGGTTCTTTTTTGCTCTTACAAATCCTCAGGTATCTCAAAGACTTTTTGTTCCTAAGTCTGTAGGTTCCATGAAGGTTATGATTTTAGGTTTTTTTGTTTTTGGTTTTATCTACACGGTTACAACGGTTACACTTGGTTTGATGGGTCGAGCTTTAGGAATCTTGGCTTATCCTGCTGATAAGGTTATGCCGATTATTTTGGGGACATTTGTACCCACTCCTTTAGCCTTAATCATAATGTTGGGAATTCTCTCAGCTGGGGTTACAACAGCAAACTCCATTATTCTGACTTTAGGGTCCATGGTTGGAAGAGATTTCTACGGTTCCTTAGCAAAAAAACCTTCAGAAAAAACTGAGATAAGAATAGGTTATCTGGTAATCATTGTTGAAGCAATGTTGATCTGGATTTTTGCATTTCAAAGACTTGGATTAATCTCACTTTTAGCAGTTATGGCTTCAGGTGGTCTTCTTGTTCAACTACCAACAATCTTAGGGGCTTTCTGTTGGAAGAAAGCTACAGCTCCAGCTGCATACACAAGTATCCTGATAGGTGGAGTTGCAACAGGAATTTTTTACATCTTTAAGTTTTCATTTTTAAGTTTAGGTCCTCCAATTTTAGGTTTAATTCTAACCACCATAGTTTTTATTCTGGTCAGCTTACTGACCAAACCACCATCTAACGCTGAAATTTTCTTGGAAGAAATTCAGAAAGAACTTAAGGAGAGAAATTTTTTGTAAATTGTTCCCTTTAGGAAAATTTAATTTTGGTTTTATCAAAATTTTGGGTTGGGGGTCGAGAATTTGGCTTCAAACAAGTTTACTGTTTTATTGTTGGTTGTAGGCTTGGTTGTAGGTTTTGCTTTTGGAAGTCTAAGTCAATCTGGATGGCAAACAATGTACAACCAACTTTATAAGGACTATGAAAATCTTCAAATTCAATACACAACCTTAAACTCAACCTACTGGGAACTTAAACAAACAGTTGTTGAGAAAGCATTTTTACTGGAAGATTCTGAGTATTATGTTGAAGCTTATAAACTCATAAAGAATGCGACAGACATGGTTTACGTTATAATGTTTGTTGTTAAATTTGACCCAAAACATGCTGAAGACCCTGTAAACAGACTTTTGAAAGCCCTTGTTGATGCAAAAAACCGTGGTGTGGAAGTTAAAGTGTTGGTTGACGATGAAACCTTAAAAAGCT
Organism: uncultured Candidatus Bathyarchaeia archaeon; assembly: GCA_964573765.1. GTDB lineage: Archaea > Thermoproteota > Bathyarchaeia > Hecatellales > Hecatellaceae > CAZNLG01. The sequence goes on from CAZNLG010000060.1 coordinate 4,505, forward strand.
ATCCACAAACCCTAACCTTCCTAGAAACAAACAATGTAAAAGTAAAACTTGACCCAAGTTCAGGTGTTCAAACTCACACAAAAATGGTTGTTGTGGATGGAAAGTATGTTTTGGTTGGAAGCCATAACTGGACGGAGAGTGCATTATCTTACAACCATGAAGTCAGCTTGGAAATTGTTTCTGAAGGAATAGCTCAGGAAGCTGTTGGATACTTTAACAGTCTATGGGAGAACGGTAGAACATTATCCACCTAACCAAAACATTATGGATGGAAACTAAAGTTTTCTAATGAAATATCCGTATCTTGCATATATGTTGTTGTATTTTTCTCTTATCTTTCTCAACATATGAATTCTTTCTTCAGTAACATCTCCAACAACCTTTGCAGGCACTCCTACAACAATTTTTCTGGGTGGAATACGTTTTCTTTGAGTTACAACACTTCCTTCTCCAACTATAGAATTTTCACCTACAACAGCTGAATCACTTACAATGGAACCCATACCTATGAGGGCTCCATCCTTGATGATACAACTATGAATGATACATCCATGTCCTATTATAACATCATTACCCACAATCACAGTGTCACCTTCATTCCCATGAACAACACAGTTATCCTCGATGATGGTTCTATCTCCGATGGTTATCTTTACATAGTCACCTTTGATAACCACACCACAACCAATATAACAGTTTTTTCCAATTTCAACATCCCCAACTATTTCAGCATTGTCATGGATGTAGGTTCCAACACCAACCTTAGGTATCTTACCATCATAATCATACAGGGTCATAAAACATCCCTAAACCCAAAATTTAAACATAAAAATATTCAAATCAGTTCAATATATCTGTTTTAGTTTACCCTAACTTTTTCTTTTAATCAGAAAACGTTTAACATGATTACATGTAAGACATGTCAAGACTACATGAGGTTCTCTTCTTTCCTGAATCCTAACTCTACAATTTAATCCTGGAACCAACAGCTGTTTACACTTTCTACAAATAAACATTTTCCATTTCTTGGGAAACCTAACTCTGTATCTCATCCCAATTTTTCTTGCAAGTTGAAAGTATCTTTGAGCTAAACTTGGGTCTT
>CAZNLG010000060.1:5616-6992 GCA_964573765.1 uncultured Candidatus Bathyarchaeia archaeon
TTTCTCCAAGGCTTGCTTCATCAAAATTTCCATTCTTTCTTTAGCTATTTGTTTGACCGTCTTTTTGTTAGGTTTCAAAGTTTCTTTCTCCAAACATAATTTATGTTTTGTTACCCATAATTTTGTTGAAGTTACATGTTAACCCTTATACTTGTTGAGTCAAGTTTGGAACCTGTACCCAAAGAAATCTTAAGCCATCCTCAAATTCAAAGTTATGCAAAAAAGGTTGGTAAAAAACCAAACCAAATTTTGTTGGATAAATCCTACCATTATAGGGCGATGGGTAGTCTTAACCTTAAAGAGAAAAGAGGCCGTCCAGATATCATACATTTAACTCTTCTGGAAGCTTTAGGTTCACCCCTAAACTTGGAAGGTTTACTGGAAACCTATGTTCACACCCTAAACGATTATGTGGTTTATGTAAACCCAAAAACAAGATTACCTCGAAACTACAACAGGTTTGTTGGTTTGATGGAGCAACTTTTTCAGACAGGAAAAGTTCCAATCGAAGGAGAACCGTTACTTACCCTAAAAAAACTTACACTTAAACAGCTTCTAAAAAAACTAAAACCAACCTACGTTTTAGCCTTAACAAGGAAAGGTAAACCTCAAACCCCAACCCAAACAGCAAAAAAACTAGCCCAACAAAAGAAACCCATAGTCTTTATAGGAGGATTTCCCCATGGACACTTTACAAATCAAACCATAAACCTTGCAAACGAAAAAATCTGTTTAGACCCAACCGGATTGGACACATGGATAGTGGCTTCAAGAATCCTAGCAGCCTACGAAGAAACAATAGGTTTACCTGAAAAAAGACTTCAAAAAATCCAGAAAAAAATAAAACCATGAAAAACACAAAAATCTTGTAGCTAATGCGGCCGTGGTCCAGCCTGGTCTAAGACAGGGGCCTGCCACGCCTCTAACCCGGGTTCAAATCCCGGCGGCCGCACCAAGACCCCTACAACCCCCAAATCTTCCCTTGTTTTGTGAAGGTATGTTTTGATTTTTGGTTGTTTTGTTGTTTTGGGTTTAGATTTTGGTTGCTTGTGTTTGGGTTTAAGGTGTTTCTGTTTGGTGTGTTACTGATTTCTGTAACGGTTTCTAGAAGCCATTCCCCTGTAAGTTCGTTCTGAGCTAAAACATGCAATGTTTGCTTAAGATTTTCAAGCTTAACTTTAATTGAATGTTTGAGCTTTCTGCTATTATGAGAAACAGTGAAGAAAACACTTTTATCTTCCTAATCTTTCTCAAAAGGAAAAGTTAAAAGACTTAAACTCCTGAAAGAAGCTTAATTTATTGAGCAAGGAGTTAAACCTTACATGGATAGAAAAGCTTTTGAAGAAGCTAAAAAGGCGTATATAGAGGGTATAAGG
>CAZNLG010000061.1:0-6989 GCA_964573765.1 uncultured Candidatus Bathyarchaeia archaeon
CTTTAATTCTATGTTTACCATGGTTCCTTTTTCTTTCCCAACTTGTAGGCGATACAACATGAAATTAAATGGGCAAAAGGTGTGACAACCACTATCACAAAAACAATGCTTAAGGTTAGGTTAACAACAAAGTAAAAACAGTTAAAGAGATAAACAAAAAGAAGAGCCATCAAAATAAAATCTAACTGGTCTAAGAAAGGTGTGGGAGCACCCCTAGGTAAACCTATCCTTCTCTTGATAAAAGAACCAACAAGGTCCCCAAAGATAGCTCCACATGCCACAACAAAACCTAAGAAAAGATGATAAAAAGTTAGAGGATAGCTAACAAAAATTTTTAAGAAGGCCAACTCTAAAAAATATCCTAAAGTACCAAAAAACATACCTGAAATTACACCTTTTACAGTTTTTCCTTCCCCAAAAATTCTTTTTCCGTCAAAAAAAACTTTTCCACCGTTAAGAGGTTTTCCACCACCAAAGATAAAGGCAAAACCATTTGCCATGTAGGCTGGAACAACTATAAGAAACACTGTAACTATAAAGTTTAAATCAACGATATCTTCAAACATAAATTTGTCCCTGCATCAACAAACTATTTGGGAACGATTTTCCATCTCCACAAGGGAATGTTGGACAGGAGATCATTTTGAATTTTAAGTATCATCCCTAAAAAATTTGGGGTGAATAATATGATGAAAAGTAAGGTTAAAGGTCTTTCATATGCTACCGTAACAAATTTTAGGTTAGGATTAAAAACCCAAAAGAACAATGAACTTTTACTTGTTATCCCAAACGTAAACAACCGTTCCGCAGCTTCAAAATATGTGGGAAGAAAAGTTGTTTGTTTCCATGGAAAAAAGAAAATCGTTGGAAAAATTGTTGGTACTCATGGTATGAATGGTGTTGTAAGAGCTCGATTTAGAAAAGGTCTTCCCGGTCAAATCCTCCACACAAAAGTGTTGGTGTTGTAGAGAAATCTTAAGACGGACCCCCTTCTTTTTTAAGAATCCCTCTTGCAGCTATTATTCCTGTAGCTGCAGCTATTACTATGCTTCTGGATAAGCCTGCACCATCCCCAGCCACAAATAAGTTTTCCACTGGTGTTTCTAAATCTTTGTTTGTGTAAACTCTGTTTGCTGAGAATTTTACTTCCGGAGCGTAAAGTAAAGTTGAAGAAGAAGCAACACCAGGTATTACCTTATCAAGCTTGTAAAGACCTTCAATTATGTCGGTGATGATTCGATGTGGCATAGCCATAGCAATATCTCCCGGAGTCACGGTTTTAAGGGTTGGTTTAACATTTCCATGCTCTATCCGGTCCCATGTAGACCTTCTTCCCCTCTCCAAGTCTCCAAGTCTTTGGATGATGGGTCTCCCTCCACCAAGGATGGTTGTTTGGGTTGCTATGGTACGACCAAACACGGAAGTATCTTCCAAAGGTTGGGTTAATGCTATTCTTACTAAGAAGGCAAAGTTTGTGTTTTGAGATTGGGCATGAGCCATACAATGACCATTTACTCCAACAAAATTTTCATCATAGACTTCCAGGCATACAAAACCTCTATGGTTTACACAGAAGGTACGTAGAAAATCATCATACTTTTCAGTATAAATATGAAACTTTGGGTCTCTGTTTATTGATGTGATCGGTTCCATAACTATAGCGGGAACTTCAACCCTAACACCTATATCGATGGGTTCATGTTTTGTTGGTATCTTTAATCTTTTTGCTTCTTCAGCAAGCCATTTCTGACCACTTCTTCCCGGTGCAACCAAAACATATTTACTGGTGATTGTTGTACCGTTGGCAAGTTTAACTAAACCTTTATCCACATGTAAAACATTTTTTCTTAGAAGAAATTTAACTCCCTTACTCTCTAAATCTTCCATAAAGTTTTGAACAACTTTTGGAGCATTATCTGTTCCAATTTCTCTTTGGGGAATAGATATAAATTTAACACCTACGGAAGCAGCTTTTCTTTCCAGTTCTTCAGCTTCTTTTGTGGTTGGATTAAAAATTTTTTCTGGGCAACCATACCTAAGAAATACTTTTTCAACCTGTTTTACAAGATTCCAAGCTTTATCTTCACTTCTTACTAGAGTGTAAAGGTCTCCACCAATGTCTGGTCTTAAGTTTAATCTACCACTTGAAAGAGTTCCGGCACCACCAACTCCACAAAGTACGTTACACGGGGAACATTTGGTACAACCTCGATAGTTCTGTTCAGGGCATATTCGTTTTGCTGGTTTGTCTCCCTTATCTATTACAAGAATTTTTAATGAGCTTTTTTCAGCAAGCTCTAGGGCGGCAAATAATCCAGCAGGGCCGGCTCCAACTATGGTTACATCCGGTTTTATCATTTAAACCCTTTACATCTAAGAAATTTGAGGCTTATATGTTTAACGAATTTTTATTTTTTAAACAACCCTTTTTAAATCCTTTAGGATACCTAAATAGGTGCCATCTGTAAGAAAAACTTCAGCTTTATCAAGAAGAATACCTTCAGACTTAAGAATTGGTCCTAAAAATTCATTTTGGTCTTTAACGTTAAACGGTAATCCACCCAAAAGCTCGTTAAAAGCAGGCATAACTAAAAGTTGTGAACAGTTAACTTTTACACCATACTTTTCTTCTAAAACCCGTTCAGGGTTTTCTCCTTCAATTTTTACGTTTCGATACCTTAGAAAAGATTCTGTCAATTTTTTTCGGTCAACTGGTATCTTTATCCATGCTGTTTTTGAAACTTTAAATCCAAACATACCCCTAAATTGGATGGTTGGATGGTTATGTCCAATAACCCAAAATTTAGCTTCAAAAAGTTTTGAAGAAGGCCATGCATGTCCATGGAATAAGCCTATCTTTTCCCGATTTTTTAGAAGTAATCCTCTTCCAGAAGTAACCTTAACGTTTGAAGCTAAAAAAGTTGCTAGTTTACCGTCATGATTTCCAGGTACAATTTGAACTTCAACAACTTTTTTTCTTATTTCTTCTAAGAAGAATGGTATGTCTTGCCATTCTTGAGCTGAAATTTTTGGAATACTGTGTTTTAAATCTCCTAAAATGACCAGTCTGTCAGGTCTTACTTTCTCAATTAGACGAAGAAGGTTTTCTTTTATTTTCTCTGTTTGGGAAGGTATGTTTATACCCATCTCTGCAAGTTCAAATTCATATCCAAGATGCAAGTCACTAATAACAACAGTTTTCTTCTTGTTTTTGATGAGAAGAGCAGGCCAAGGAATAAGGGGGCGAAGCACCAACCTACACCAAAAAATTTTACCTATAAGTATTTCTCATGGAAGTTACTTTTAAACAATAATGAATCACAAATGAAAAAGGAAGAAAGTCTTATCGAGGAAGTTTACCATAAAATTAAGGAAACAGGAAAGATAGATGAAAACATTAAACATAGTCTGTTGAAGGTTTTTGGTAAACGATTCGAGAATGCATTAAAAGCTTTGGAAGAAGGAGCTGTAAAAAAATATGTTTTTGAACCAAGTGGTAGGGTTGTATGGATTGTTGTTGGAAAAGAGAGAGACTACCAAATTATTCCTTCTGTTAACTATTGTAGTTGTGATGATTTTTATTTTAGGGTTTTAGATGGGGAAACTTGTGTTTGTTATCATGTTTTAGCTCAAAAACTTGCGGAAGCCTTAAACAGGTACGAACTTATAACAGAGTCAGATTCTTTTTATGACCTACTCATGAAAGAATGGAGATTTATAAGAGAAGAAACTGTCGAATAAAACTGGAAAATTTAGTTTTAAATAGGAGAAAAAACGAATCATAACTTAAACTAGGATGAATTAAAAAAGGGGTGTCATACATCCATTGTCAACTGAGATAATTTCAGGTGTTCATGCAACCAGGGCAGAGATGCTTCTACTCAGAAGAAGAGTACAGTTAGCTCGAAGAGGTCACGACCTACTTGTTGAAAAGAGAGATGCGTTACTTCTGCATTTTTTTGAAGCTATAAGAAACATAGGTGTTATCAGAGAAAAGTTAACAAAAATGTTGGATGAAGCTTACAAAGAGTTTATGAAAGCTCAACTTGTCGTTGGATTGGGTAAACTTCGAGAAATCTCCCATACAATTCCTGAACGTTTTAATGTTACGGAAAGAACAAGGAACATCATAGGTGTTCCCATACCCTTCTTTGAACTTCATGTTACAGAAAAACCAGAAGAAGGTTGGTGGTATGGTGTTCATGAAACTTCTGCCACTTTGGATAATGCCGTAAAGACCATGGAAAAAACACTTGAACTCATGGTTGAACTGGCAGAAGTTGAAACTTCAGTAAAAAGACTAGCTGAAGTTATTACAATGACCAAGAGAAGGGTAAATGCGTTGGAAAACATCATAATTCCAAGACTGGAGAACACGATAAGATTTATTCAGATGCATCTTGAAGAAAGAGCCAGAGAAGATTTCTTCCGACTGAAACGGATCAAAGCTCTTCATGAAGCAAGAAGAGTTGAAGTTGAAGCAGCTTTAGCTTAACTTCCCTTTGAAGTTAACATTAAAATTGCCTGAGCAAGGTCTCCTTTTGTTTCTTCCAAAGCTTTTTTAGCTTTTTCAAAATCTACATTTGCCTGTTGAGCAACAAGTAATATGTCTTCTTCAGAAATTTTAATTTCCGGAGCAGGAAGAGGCTCTTCCTTTGGAAGTTCTCGTTCTTGAATACCTTCACCAACAACTTGAAAAATTTGTTGACCCTGAATTTCAAGTAAAGTTACAACAGGGTTTTGAATTGTAATCTCTTTTGTTGAAGTTCGAAAGATAACTTCCTTTACTTCAGGCATTTCCTTAGTGTTAACACCAAGTCTTCCCATAATCCTTCTGACTTCTCTCTGACTAAAACGTTTCAACATAACTTCCCCTAATTTCTTCATTAGAAAAAGGAAGTAAATAACACTTTGTTTAGGGTTAAGAAAACTTTCTTTTTACAAGGTTGGAAGCTTTTGAAGGTAAACCCCAAAGCTTAACAAAACCTTGTGCAATAGATTGGTTATATTTTGGTTCAAAATAGAGTGAAAAAGGTGAACTTCGACCAACCACAAAAGCATTTCCCTTAAACAGTTTAAGTTTGACTTCACCAGAAACTCTTTCCTGTGTGTTGTTAATGAATGCTTCCAAATCCATCCTAAGCGGGTCCACCCATAATCCAGAGTAAACAAGCCAACTCCATTCAGTATCCACATGTTGTTTAAACGTAAGTTCATGTCTGGTTAGGACAAGTTTCTCTAAGTCTTTATGAGCTTCAAGAATGCAGGTTGCAGCAGGACATTCATAAACTTCTCTCGACTTTAAACCTACAACTCTGTCTTCAATATGGTCTATTCTACCAACACCATGTTTACCTGCAAATTTATTCATAAACATAATTAACTCTACAGGGTCAAGTTTTTTATCGTTAACAGCAACAGGAACACCACTTTCAAATTTTATGGTTACATATTCAGGTTTAGTCGGGGCTTCTTCAGGTGAAACCGTCCACTCAAAAACATCAGGAGGAGGTTCTTTCTCAGGGTCATCAAGAACTCCACATTCTATAGACCTTCCCCAAAGATTTTGGTCGATACTGTAGGAATGTTTCTTTGGGGTTATGGGTATCCCATGTTTTTTTGCGTATGCAATTTCTTCTGTTCTTGTAAGTTTCCATTCACGAACAGGAGCTATGATCTGTAGGTCTGGAGCTAAAGCTTCAACCGTAATTTCAAATCTAACTTGGTCGTTTCCCCTACCCGTACATCCATGAGCCACCGCAGATGCGTTCTCTTTTTTTGCGATTTCAACTAGTTTTGTTGCTATTAAGGGTCTGGAAAGAGCACTACTTAAGGGATATTTAGCTTCATAAAGAGCATTTGCTTTTATTGCGGGGAAAATAAATTTTTCTACAAATTCTTTTTTTGCATCGATTGTGTAATGTTTTACAGAACCTATCTTTTTAGCTTTGTCTTCAATAGCTTTTAGGTCTTCTTGCTGTCCAACATCAACCGTAAGAGTTATAACTTCAAAACCATGTTTTTCAGCTAACCATTTTATCATTACGGAAGTATCCAAGCCTCCCGAATATGCAAGTACAACCTTTTCCATGAACAATTCTCTCCAAGGTTGGGTATCCAACGGTTAATTACGTTCAATCCAAGAATTTAAACTTCATACTCACCAAACCTTTTAAGATACTCTACAAGTCCACCAAACCTTAATATGTTGAGTAATGGGGTAGGGATAGGTTTAAAACTATAACTTTTACCAGTTGTAAGATTTTTTAACCATCCTTCTTCCAAACTAATTTCTACGACTTCATCTTCTCTTATCTCTTCCGAAGCTTCCCTACATTCAACCACAGGTAAACCAACGTTAACAGAATTCCTAAAAAATATCCTAGCAAAGGATGAAGCTACAACAGCACCAATACCCAGTGTTTTTAAGACTCTTGGAGCATGTTCACGGCTTGAACCACACCCAAAATTTTTGCCAGCAACAATTATGTCACCAGGTTTTGCTTTCTTAGAAAAATTAGGGTCAACACCTTCCATAGCATGTTTAGCCAGTTCTTCCATGTTTAAGGTCTTAAATTTGTATTTTCCCGGAATAATGACATCAGTGTTTATATCGTCACCAAATTTCCAAACTCTACCCTTAATCGTATCCATCCTATCCACCTAGGAAGAGTTTATGTTGGTAATTTTTCCCTTAACCGCAGATATAGCTGCGGTAGCAGGAGAACATAAATATATTTTAGCTTCAGCACAACCCATCCTCCCAACAAAATTCCGGTTTGAAGTTGAAAGAACAATTTCATCTACAGCAGGCACACCTTGATGGGCACCTGCACAAGGTCCGCAACCAGGATTACAAACAGTACATCCTGCTTTAAGAAAGATTTCAATTAAACCTTCTCTTAAAGCATCTAAAAAAACTTCTCTTGAAGCAGGTATGATTATCATTCTTGTGTTTTTGTGGATTTTTTTGTGTTGGAGGATTTTTG
>CAZNLG010000062.1:0-572 GCA_964573765.1 uncultured Candidatus Bathyarchaeia archaeon
ACTTAAAATGTGTGGAAAATGAAGCAGAAGAATCTGTTTTGAAAGTAAAGAATTTTATTGAATCGTACAAATTAAATTGTTTAACTGTTCATAGTGCTGGTTTTTATGTTAAAAAAGAAAACCAAGTGGCAAATGCGGTGTTATATGGGAAAATCTCTGTTGATTTTGCTTCTGAGATATCATCTTCAGTTCTTGTTGTTCATTCTTACGTTTCAAAAAATCTGGAGAGAAAATTGAGAAACAAATTTCTGGAAAAAATCTTTTCAGAATTAAAAGAATATTCGATTGATAAAAATGTCAAATTAGCTTTGGAAAATGTTTCTCTTGGTTCTGAAGGTTACGGTAAAACCATTTCAGAGTTGGAAGAAATTTTTGAAGTTATTGGTGAAGAAGACATGGGTGTAACTATAGATTTTTCTCATGCTTATGTTATTGGTCAAACCTTTAAACTCCTTGACAGATTTAAACATATGGTGGAAAACATCCATCTAAGTAACAGGGAACATTCAGCCATAGAAGGTGAGATTCTTCAAACCTTAAAAAGGTTCTTAGAAAAACTTAAAGAAAACGGT
>CAZNLG010000062.1:582-5873 GCA_964573765.1 uncultured Candidatus Bathyarchaeia archaeon
AGGTCAGGCTTCTGGGACGAGTCCTATTTTTTGTGCAACAAACTCTGTTATATCAAGAACCTTAATTTTCTTTCCTAGGGTTGAAACTCCATCTGTAAGTGTTAGTTTACACGATGGACATGCCGAAAGAATTAGTTCAGCATCAATATCTTCAGCTTGTTTTACTCTTGTGGTAGCTATGTTGCTACTTAGTTGACTGTTGGTAAGTTTTACAAGACCACCTCCACCACAACAAAGGGAACTTTCCTTGTTGTTTTGCATTTCAGCAAAGGAATCCAAGAAATATTTCAGGATTGTTCTTGGTTGTTCTATCACATCACAAGCTCGACTTAGTTCGCAAGGGTCATGATAAGTTGTTTTGGTTTTAAATCTTTCTCTAGGTTTTTCAAAAACACCTTCTTTGAAATATTTCTCAAGTAGCTCGGAGATATGGAAAGTTTCAAAGTTTAGTTCGCCGAACATGTTTTTATAATCCTTCTTAAATGTTCTATAACATCCAGCACAGGAGAACACTATTTTTTCAACACCCATCTTTTCCAAGGTTTCTACATTATGTTTTGCAATCTTTCTAAAAGTTTGATTGTCTCCACAAAGTAAAAGTGGGTAACCACAACAACCTTCTTCCATCCCTATGATTCCAGGTTCTTCTCCGGCTTCCATCATTAATCGTAACGTTGAATCAGCAATTCCACTATTTCTTGCATAAAGAGAAGTTGTACAACCTATAAAGTAGACAGTCTTACATTTTTCTTTGGTAAGGTTTTTTATGTTGAAAATTCCATGTTTTGGTTCCTTTTCCAATTTTCCTGTTTTTAACAGACGTTTATAGAATCTTTCTCTTATGTTTAACCAACCAAGTTTGTCTTCTTTAGCTGAGCCTAACGGGTTAAGTTTTTCTTCAACAGACTTTGACAGGTCATAATATGGTTTTGGAGCATTTCCTAAAGTGTAGTTGAAGCTTCTTAATTCACCCCAGAACTCATGGGGTTTTGCATCCTGAGGACAACGTGTAGTACATAGAATACACATTGTACAATTCCAAATGTTTTGGGTTGGTTTTTCAAACCCAAGTAAGATAGCTTTTGCTATTTGGTTTGGTTTGATGTCGGCAGGACAACTGGAAGAGCAAGTAGCACAACCAAAACATTTTCTAAGTTCTTCTATCTTTGGTATTGAGTGAACTTTCTGTTTAAACTCCTTATCTAGAACTATGTAAGCTTCTTCCAAAATTTATGTCCCTCCTTCAACTTTTTGTCTTAGAAGAAATTTTTTAATTGGACTTGGCCCAAGTTTTTTGATCTGTTCGGTAAACTCTTTAACAACGTTTGCAAATCTTTGACCTTCTCCTGCTGAAACCCATTCGATTCTTAGTCGTTCTTCTTCCAAACCTGCTCCTTTTAATAGGCTTCTCATTTGTTTGATTCTTTTTTCAGCTTTATAGTTTCCACCGATGTAATGACAGTCTCCCGGATGACAGCCTGCAACCAAAACTCCATCTGCTCCAAGTCTAAAAGCTTCAAGTATATGGAGAGGGTCAACTCTTCCACTACACATAACCCTTATAATTCTTATTTCGGGTGGATATTCAAACCTACTAACTCCAGCTGTATCGGCACCAGCATATGCACACCAGTTACACATAAAGCCCAAAATACTTGTTTCTTCTGGTTTTGGTGGAGGTGTGAAAGCCGCTCTAACCATCTCAAGTATCTGTTTATCGGTGAAGTGTTGCATGGTTATAGCTCTTGCTGGACATTCAACAGCACATACACCACAACCTTTACATATGAAGGGATTGATCTTTGACACTCCTTCTTCGATTCTTACTGCTCCATATTCACATACGGGTTCACAGTTTGCACATCCGATACATAGGTCTTCATCAACAATAGCCACTATAGGTTCATTAACAACTTCACCTTTAACCATCGGAATTAATGCATGGAATGCTGCTGCAGCTGCTTGACATGCTTTTTCTTCAAAATGTTGAGGTCCATAAGCTGTACCACAAACATAAATTCCATCCGTTGAAAAGTCGATTGGTCTTAATTTTGGATGGGATTCAAGGAAGAAACCACTTATTGTGAGGGGTACTTTTAAGGTTGATGCTATCTCTTTGTTGTCTTCTCTTGGAATTGTTGGGGATGGGAATACAACTTCGGTTACGGATATTTTCAGGTTTACTCTAAGTTCTAGGTCATAGACATTAAGGTTTAGGTTTCCGTTTTCCTTGGTGATGGAGGGGGGTCTTCCTGCAGGATATCTTATAAACATTATTCCCTTTTTTCTTGCTTCTAAATACTTTTCTTCAACTCCAAAAGGAAGCCTCATATCCCTATAAACTATGTAGACATCCTTCTCTGGATAGGTTGTTTTTACCCGTATGGCTTGGTCAAGAGCTTCAGAACAACAAGTTAGGGAACAGTAAGTTCTTCCTTCAGTTTCTCTAACACCCAAACAAAGAACATAGGCTAAAACTCCGTTCTTCGGGTTTTTTCCCGTTTCAATTGCTTTTTCATATTCTTCTAAGGTGTAAACATTGGGTAGGTCATAACCATAAAGTTTTTTGACGTTTAACTTTTCAGAGCCTGTTGCAACAACTATCGTTCCAACTTTTAACACTTCTGTTGCTCCATCTTTTGATATGGTAACTTCAAAGTTCCCGATGGAACCTTTCACTTCTTTTATTGTTGTTGAAGTAAAAACTTTAATTTTCGGATTGTTTAAGAGTTCACCAACTAATTGTTTAAACCGAGATTTAACATCAAGGTCTTTAAACGGGATTCTTTCAGTTTCTCTTAGACTACCACCAAGCTCTGGTTCTCTTTCAACTAAGTAAACATCAAAACCGTTTTCAGCTATTATTTTTGAAGTTAAAAGACCTGAGAATCCCCCTCCAACAACGAGGGTTGTGGGTGTAACACTGGTTCTGAAAGGTTCGAGTGGTTGAAGTAGATTTGCTTTACTGACAGCTATCCTTACAAGGTCTTTAGCTTTTTCTGTTGCTTCTTTGGGGTTTTTCGGATGAACCCATGAACATTGTTCTCTTATGTTAGCCATCTCAAAAAGATACGGGTTTAAACCTGCTTCTTCACAAGTCTTCCTGAAAAGAGGCTCATGAGTTCTTGGTGTACAGGAAGCAACAACAATCCTGTTAAGTTTATGTTCACGAATAGCATTTTTTATTACTTCTTGAGAATCCTTAGAACATGCAAAAAGTCTTTCTTCAGCATAAACAACGTTAGGTAAGGTTTTTGCATACTCAGTAACTTCCTTTACATCAACAACAGAAGCTATGTTTGTACCACAATGACAAACAAACACACCAATCCTTGGTTTTTCGATACCCTTCGTAACTGTCCACTTCTTCTCTTCTGAAACCTTCTTGATGTTTTTGAGGTTGAGTCTTTTTTGAGTAAGTCCTCCCGCAGCTATCGCCTGAATTACACTATGGGTTATACATTTTGGTCCACTACATGCACCACAAACATAAATTCCGGGAACGTTAGTTTCGACCGGTAAGAGAGGGTCGGATGGTTTGAAGAAACCATACTCATCGGTTTCAATTCCAAGAATTTCAGCAAGCTTTTTAGAGTCATTACTTGGAATTAACGCTGGGGAAAGAATTACCAAGTCTGCTGGAACTGTTTTCATCTCACCAGCAGCAACATCCAAATAACGTACATCTAACTTTCCCGTTTTCGGGTTTAAGGTAACATCCCCTGGAAGACCCTTAACATATTCAACACCAAACTCTTCTTTTGCTCTTCTTACAAATTCTTCCTGACCTTTACCTGTGATTCTAATGTCATTGTACAGGACAAGAATCTTTACTGATGGGTCGTGTTCTTTTGTTATTATTGCCTGTTTTGTTACATAAGTACAACATATCTGGGAACAGTAAGGTTTTACTTCTTCATTTCGTGAACCCACACACTGGATAAAAACTATCTGTTCTGGTTTTTGACCGTTTGAAGGTCTGATAAGGTTACCTCCCGTTGGACCTGTAGCACAAAGAAGACGTTCATATTGGAGAGAAGTAAGTACATCCTTAAACTTTCCATAACCATATTGGGGAAGAATGGAAGGGTCTAAAAGGTCAAAACCTGTAGCCACAATTATTGAAGCTACAGAAATGGTTATACGTTTCTCTTTTTGGTTAAAATCCACAGCTTTTGCTGGACAGAATTTTTCACAAACCTGACAAACATTCTTGGTGAAATACAAACAGTTTTTTGTATCTATAGTTGCAACCAGGGGGACTGCCTGTGGAAACGGGATATAGATTGCTTTTCGGGAACCTAACCCTGCATCAAACTCGTTGGGAATGTTTTTAACAGGACATTTTTCAACACAAGTACCACAACCAGTACATTTAGATTCATCAACATACCTTGGTTTGAGTAGAACTGTTACATTAAACAGTCTTCCACCATCAACCTTTTCAACCTTTTCAACTTCAGCATAGGTTAACAGTTTGATGTTGGGATGTCTTGAGACTTCAACCATTTTTGGTGCTAAAATACAAATCGAACAGTCAAGTGTAGGGAAGGTTTTATCAAGCTGAGCCATCCTCCCCCCTATCGAAGGATTTCGTTCAACCAAGTAGACTTGAATACCTTGATCCGCTAGGTCTAGGGCAGCGTTGATACCTGCAACGCCACCCCCTATTATTAGAACAGATTGGTTTACTTCGGTCAAGGTTCCCTTCCCTCTAAACTTTTATCCCTGCACGTTCAAGAATGGGGGGAACAACCCATTCAAACCCGATAGCCATCATATGAATACCAGCGGCATTGGTTGTTTTTCTTATTTCCCTACAAAGTTCACTAAAGATTTCTATGTTCTCGTCTTCAAACTTTTCTTTACTTATTTTACGGGCTTTGTAAAGTCTTTCTTGGATTTCGGAAGGAACCGTTATACCTGGTACAAATTTAACAAGCCATTCCATCATTTTGATGCTTTTAAAGGGAGTTACACCGATAAGGATGGGAACCTTAACTCCCACTGAATCGACTTCTTTTAAGAATCTTTTGATAACTTCAATGTCATAGGTTGATTGGGTTTGGATAAAATCAACACCTACATTCTGTTTTCTTATAAGCTTGTAAACTTCTGGTTCAAGAGGGTCTGCATTAGGATTTGCAGCCGCACCTACATGAAATTTTGGGGGATTATGAATTTTTTTACCTGCTAAATCCACACCTTCATCAACAATTTTTCGAATCATGTAGATAAACTGGGTACTGTCAAGGTCGTGAACTGGTTTTGCCTGTGGATTATCTCCAACC
>CAZNLG010000062.1:5883-6871 GCA_964573765.1 uncultured Candidatus Bathyarchaeia archaeon
GTTAAGGCAAGAATGTTTTTTATCCCAAGAGCACCCGCCGCAAGTAAGTCTGAAAGTAAAGCTAGACGGTTTCTATCTCTTGTAACCATCTGATAAACCGCTTCAAGCCCGACTTCTTTCTGGATCATGTAAGAAGGTACAAGAGCATTCATGTAACCGAAAGCGGTAGGATTGTCAGTTACATTTACGGCAACACAACAATCCTTCAACCTTTTAGCAGCTTCAAGAACTTCGGTTAGGTCTGTTGTTTTAACAGGTTCAACTTCACCAGTCACAACAAACTTACCTTCACGAATTCTTTTCATCAACTCACTATAGGCAGGTTTTGACGTTTTACTCACCTCCCAACTCACGTGGACTTTGGGAAAGCTGATTATCTCTTGGAGGTCTAAACTTTGTAAATAGGTCAAGTCTACCTTGAGCTTTTAACCGATTAAAAATAAGAACCCATGCACAATCATGAGTCCAACCGCCAACTTCACATTTACCCTTAGCATATCCCCCACAGGGCCCATTTAAAAGACCTTTAGCACACCTAGTTAGAGGACAAATTCCCCCAGTTTCATCAAGGATACATTCACCACAAGCTTTACAAAGTTCAGAAAACCTTCCGGTTTCTCTGTCATGGGAACCCATAAATTTCGTGTTTTGAGCAGGAAAAACTTTTTTATGTTCAAATATGTCTGCAACTGTCTGAACACCAACTCCACAAGCCATGGAAAGAATTGCTTCATAATCTTCGATGAACGGTCTAAGAGAATTGGCAACTATACGTTTATCACATTGTCGTAGAATGCTTATAGCCTTAATTTTTATTTCCTTGTTCTCTTTTGTCTTTAAACCCATCTCCAGAAGTCGAGCCATAACTTCAGCCTGTTTTTCACCACCCGCCTGAGTTATCGCTGTACAACCTTCACAACCAACAACCAAGATGCTTTTTTGGTCTTTAACCATGTTTATGATTTCTTCTAGAGGTTTTGTTTCAACA
>CAZNLG010000063.1:0-6769 GCA_964573765.1 uncultured Candidatus Bathyarchaeia archaeon
TTTGTTTTTTAGGTTTAGAGGGTTTTTTTAGGTTTTAACTGTGGTTTCAGTATGGTTGGGTTGGGTTTCTCTGTTGGTTGCTGTTGGTTTTTTACTTTTTGATTTAAGCTATGACTTGACAGATTTTTTGTTAACCAAGAAGTTTTAGGTTTTTGGTGGATTTCCCAGTCCCCAAAAGTTTTTTGGATGAATTTGTTTGTAGAAGTTTTTTCTTTCAGGTTTTTCCATTCCATATCTTTGGATGGGTTTTGTTAGATGTCTATGAGCTCTAGGTGGTGGTAGATACAACCCCGGTTTAAGGTTGTTTCTGGGAATTTCAACCAAAACTTTTTCTGCTTTTGGGTTTTTGTATCCACACTTTTTACATCGAAAACCTTTTCCAGTTCCCATGGAACTCATTTTTTTACCACAATTTGGACAAGCTGGATTTTGAAGAACAGTCTTTCTTGTTAACTCTAAGATTTCGATTTTTTCAAGGTTGATGGTTAAAGGTTTTACAGGTTTAGCTTTTCTTAATCCACCATAAACTCTAACCCTATCTCCAACGATAAGGTTTTTGACGGTTTCCCTAAATTTTCCGGTTGGTTCGTAGGCTGCACACCAAATCTCTCCGGTTCCATCGTTTAAACCAAAGATAACATGACTACCGGGGATTGTTTCCGGGTTTCGGGAAACAAACCCTTCAACAACCACAACAGTATATGGTTGAACATCTTTTACCCTACAAATGTTTTTTAGATGAGCATCCGTCCCATGGTTTGTTCTAAAAATAACCCAACGTTCAATGGGTTCATAAACTTCAACCATTCCAGCAGCCTTTTTCACGATTTCAGGGGTTTCACCTCTTATTCCAAACAAAACCGGGTCTGGCCCCCTTGGTGTAACTAAGATTCTACCTGTCTCCGGGTCGATGTTGTTAAAGGTGTATGGTTTGGTTTCTAGGTCCATTCTTTGAACAGATTCAGGACTGATTTTTCTAGGTTTACCTCTGTTTTCCGTTGTTCTGTAGGTTATGATTTCATAGGTATGGTCTTCATCCAAGGTTTCACCGATAGCAGCTAAGGCTCCAACGATTCCTCTACCCTTGTTAAATCCAAAAGCTTCTCCACCAAATTTTTTAACAAGTTTGATGGTTTCTGTTAGGCTTACAAGGTTTGACAAAGCTTTTAAAGAAAAAGTCTTAACAGGTTCGGGAACGATTCCCTTTAGAAAGACAATTCCAGGATTTGTTTCTTCAACTTCTTCTTCAAAATTTTCTTCCAAGAAACTTACGGTTAATTCTTTTATTTCTTCGTAGGATTCTTCTGGAACTTCTAACCTTAGACAAACAGCACCATTTCCCCTGGTTTTCCAAGGTATGTTGGGGTTAAGTCTAACGATGTTTGGATAATCCAAAAAATTCTTGTAACCATTTTTCCAGAGAATTTCGATAAGACATGCAATCAGATAGGTTGTACAACCACTTTTTAAAGAATCCGTATCATCAATTCCAACATGAAGCTCCAAGTTAAACCCTTTTAGGTTAAATCAACAAAAAAATGTTTATTCGATAGGTTCGATAACGATCATGGTTAAAGTTGAACGTACCTTCTCCAATTTTCTGATGTTCCAAGTTATGATTTCCTTAAGTTTTTCCATGGTTTCAGCTTGAACTTTTGCGATTATATCATAAACACCATAAACAGTATAGGCTTCAACCACATTTTTTATTTTTTTAATCTCTTTAAGAACGGCATCTTCAGCTCCGATTTCTGAGTTTATCAAAACATAGGCTGTTGGCATGATAAAATCCCTCATAAAATTTTAGGTTAAAACTACTTATATTCCTTCCCATAAGAACATTTTAAGGTCAAAGTTGAACATGAAAACTTTTCCAGAAACAGTTACAGCTGAAGAGATGGCTGTAATAGAGCAGAACACAGAATATCTAGGTGTTTCCATGGGACAACTTATGGAATGTGCAGGTAGGGCTGTAGCAGAAAAAGTTGCTGAAAAAGCTTCAGAGTTAGGTGAAAAGGAGATAACGATTTTTGTTGGTACAGGTCGGAATGGTGGAGATGGAATGGTTGCAGCTCGACATCTTTCGGCTAAGGGTTTTAAGGTTCAGGTTTATCTTATCGGTGTTGAAGAAAAAATCATGGATGAAAATGTAAAAAGAAACTGGAAAATCTTGAAGAAACTTAAAAATACCGTAAAAACATTTGTAGTTACCGATTCAACAAACATTCCCCAACCATCTACCAAGATAATTGTTGATGCTATGCTTGGAACAGGTGCAAAAGGAAAACTTAGACAACCCATCCTTCAAGCTGTTCAAATCCTCAACAAAAGGGATTGTTTTAGGGTTTCGGTTGATGTACCAACAGGTTTGGATGCTTCAACTGGTGAAATCATGGGTGAAGTTGTTAAAGCTAACCTAACCATAACCTTCCATAAACCAAAAACTGGTTTGGTTAAAACAAAAGAAAACGTTGGAGAAATCTTTGTCGCGGATATAGGGATACCCCCCGAAGCTGAACTTTACACCGGACCTGGAGATGTTAAAAAAATTTTAAAACCTAGACCCCCAACAGCCCATAAAGGTGATTTTGGTAGACTTCTTATTGTTGGTGGAAGTGAAACTTTTACTGGTGCACCTGCTCTTGCAGGACTTACAGCTTTAAGGGTTGGTGTAGACCTTGTTTGGATTGCAGCTCCAACCCAAACAGCTCAAACCATAGCAACTTACTCCCCTAACCTCATAACCTTAAAACTTAAAGGAAAACATTTTAACCTAGAAAATTTGGATGAACTAAAACCATACCTTGAAAGAGCAACAACGGTTCTTGTAGGTCCTGGACTTGGGGTGGAAGAAGAAACGTTTAAGGCTGTTCAAAAATTGGTTGAAGAAGTGGAAAAGCTTGGGTTACCCCTCTTGTTGGATGCTGACGGGTTAAAAGCCTACAGTCAAAACCTAAGAAAAACGGAAACCCCCATGGTTTTAACACCCCATCAAGCTGAATATACCATGTTAACAGGTGAAAAACTACCGGAAAACCTTGAAGAAAAAGCTGAAAAGGTTAGAGTTACGGCTAAAAAGTTGGGTTGTACCATTTTGTTAAAGGGTTGGGTAGATGTTATTTCTGATGGTGTAAAAGTTAAGCTTAACTGGACTGGAAATCCGGGGATGACTGTGGGTGGTACAGGTGATGTCTTAGCTGGTTTAGTAGCTGGATTTTTAGCTCAAGGAACAAAACCTATGGATGCAGCGGTAGCAGCAGCATTTTTAAACGGTGCAGCTGGAGACTTAGCTGTAAAAAAGAAGGGTTACCACATAGTTCCAACAGACCTACTGGAAGAAATCCCCAACCTGATCCAAAACCCTCTAAAACATAAGGAACTAATCTTAGAATAAACTAACTTTAGGGTTTTAGGATAACTTTACATACATTTAGAAGGAAATTACATCTGCATAGAAATTTACTGCATCTGTATCCTTAATTTTTGGAAGTTGAATCCAAAGAGCACTTCTTTCAACCAGTTTTTCAATGTAGCTAAAGATGGTCTTTTTCCACATTCCACACAGTATTCTTTTGAAGCTGAAATTTTTTCATCATATAGTTTAGAAGTAACTTCTAGTTTACCTTCAGAAATCATAACCGTAACATTTACGTTTTTTCCACATCTTGCACATTTTGAAGTTGACATTAAACTTACCTCAAAAAGTTAAACCTTAAACTTTAAAATGTCAACACTACTCAAAAATTCCCAAAATTTATTCTTCTTTTCTTGTAAAAACAGCTTTTTCCAACTCTAAAATTTCCTGAAGATTCTCTGCTTTACTGTAGGCTTCCAAAAGTTCTTGGTTAAGAGTTAAAAAAGTTTTACCCCACTTGTAGAGAGTTAAAAGTTTTTCAGCTTCAATTTTAAACCCTAAAATGTAAAGAGCCGCGGTTAAGGCTTCCAGAGAACTTAACCTTCCAACATGACCATAATTTACAGGATTTGCAGGTACAAGCATGGGTAACCTTCTGTTTTCACCCTTAAACTTTTTTGAAAAAGTTTCTTCAATCTTTTTCCATGAACAATCCACAGCTACAATTCCAAATTTAACCGCCAAACCTCTATCAGCATTTGTAAGCATCATATCTGAGAAAGGATTAAGAATAATAGCCTTTCTTGGAATTTCAAATCGATGTTTAAGTTTTTTTGCTAATCCAAAACGAGAAAGCTTAATTGCTGTACATTTTTTTGGGTCATCTTCACCTAAACAATAAACATATAAACGAACCTTTTCCCGGTTCACCTTTAACCGACTCTAAAATGGTTTAGGAAAACCTAAACTTAAAAGTGATAGTTTAAAGTTTTTTGTTTCTAAACCCAAATATAAAAACTTCAGAAGGTTTTTGAAACATTTTTCCAACCGCAAGCATAAGACTGTCAACATGGTCATCTCTAAATTTACTGTAGGTTACCCCACCCTTATCAGATGATTTGTAACTGTAATTTAAAAGCTCTTTAACGGTTTCACTGTAGGTTTCTGGAATTATTATCTTTCCCTGTTCAAAAAGCATCCGAAGATTACTTACCATCCTATGCTTTTCCGTTGAAAAAACAACAGGTTCCACGTTTATGTTTTCAGCAGCCAAAACTTGATTTTCTATAACACCAGACGAATCCGCATAAACTTTTTCCACCTTAAAGGTTTTACATAACTGTTTAATTTCTTCTACAACCTGAAGGTAAGGTTTCTCCTTCCAAGCTTCTACATGAAGAACCCTAATCCTACCATCCTTTTGTTTTCTGACGATGGTTAAAACTGTTGGATGACGAAAACCCCAATCCAAACCAGCATAGGAAGGCTCATAAGGGTTAAAAAGACTTTCCAAATCCACTGGTTCTTCCTTTTCCACAGCTTCCAAGATTTTTTTATGGTTAAAGACAGCTTCAACAAAAACCCCAAACTCAGCCTGATACTCCATCAAAAAAGTTTGACTATCCAAGGTTTTTTTAGCTTCTTCAACTGTTTTTTTATCTATCCTAGGACAAGTTTCCGCAGTCCAATGAAATTTTTTGTAACCCAACTGTTCACTGTTTACCCAAACATGATAAAAGAAACCGTAAGGTGTACGGGGGGTACTTAAAAGAACTATCTTTCCTTTTGGACTTGAAGCAACCGTTGGAATTGCAGCCTTAATCAGGTCTTCATCCATCAAAGCACATTCATCCAAGATAAGAAGGTCTGCACCCTGACCTCTAACCTGTTTTTCACTTGCAGGTAAACATCGAATTTGACTTTTATTTTTAAGTTGAATTAGGTTTACAGTAGGTTTTCCATCCAACGAATTTTTTAGTTCAGGTTTTCTAAAAATCAAATCTCTACAGTAACCATGGATTATTTTTGTTTCTTCAAAACTTGCAGCTAAACAAAGAACCTTAAAATTTTCGTTGGTAAAACAAAGCCAAACTGTAAGTAAAGCGGAAACAAAACTTTTACCTGTTCTTCTTGCTGCACAAACAATGATTCTTGAATTTTCAGGTTTGGATGCTTCAACCAAAAAGGTTTCTTGGTTTTTATCAAGTTTTAAACCTAAGTTTTCCACAAACCCTAAAATGTTAAGGTAAGAAGTTTTTTTCTTCAAATATTCGGAACCATGTTTTTCTGTTAGGTGTAGAACCAAGTTTAGGTCCTTGATAAGTTGGGGGTCTTCAGGAACTCTTAAAACTTTTAAAGGTTTACTGTTCAAAACTAACCACCCCAAGTTCTTTAAGTCTTTTTAGTTTTGGTAGAAGGTTTGAGAGGTCTTCTTGTTTGGGTTCAGTTTTTGGTTTGGGTTTGGTTAAACCAAGTTGGGATGCAAGTTGAGTTTTAAGTCTGACAAGCTTTTCAAATTCCTTGGTTAGGTTTACTGAATCTTCATTTTTTAGTCTATTTTTTAGCTTCTCCAGCCTAGCTTGAATGAACAGGTAATCTTCCAACAAAGTTTTTCTTACAAATGAAGTGTTAACGTTAAATTCTTCAACTTCAATTTTACTGTTCTTTTTTGGGTTTTTTTGTTTAAGATTTCCGGGAAAATTTTTTGAAATTTTTTTGGATGTTTAACTTTCCAGTCTGGTTTGATTTTTAGGTTACCATCTAAGGTTAAACTAAAAAATTCTGGGAAAACTTCGATGTAGGCTTGGATTAGAGATTTTTTACATCCAAACCATCGGGAGATTTGGGTTAGGTTTGGCCATCGACCTGTTAACTTTCTTAGTTTTTTAACTTCACAAACTAAACTAACCAAAAAACTCATCAGGTCACACTCTCCTTCCCTACTTAGAGTTTTTTGGTTGTTTAACTGGAATTACACGTGTAACCATAAACTTGTAGGTTTTTTCTTCTTTTTTAACGGTAAGTTTATCGCATCGTTTTATCCAGTAACGAACAGTGTTAGGTGTAACACCCAACCATCTAGCAAGTCTTTTAACGGTTGGATATTCACCTGTAGCTTTGTACAATCTTTCAACGGTTAAAACAATCTGGTCACAGAAGAATTTCCTTTTCCAAGCTGGAGAAGACTTTTCTTTAAACTCTCCCAACAAACTCCCCCAAAAAATCGATTATCTTTATAAGTTCCTGTGCAGAAAATAGATAATCGAACACACCTACTAAGAGAAGCTGAATTATAAGTTAAAAATCGGAAAAACAAAAAAAACCATCCCTTGCAATTTAAAAATCCCAAAAGAGGGAATTGAAAGTCCTCTTCTCCTCCCCATCTGTCTGCTTGACCTTTTACGGTCCTTGCAA
>CAZNLG010000064.1:0-6707 GCA_964573765.1 uncultured Candidatus Bathyarchaeia archaeon
CAACAGAAGGTATTATGTACAAAGACCGTGGTTCCTCCCTTAAGGAACTATCTTTTCTATTGGGAGAATTAAAATATCCCTTGCCCCAGCATTTTTTACCGCTGTTATGATTTTATATGTTTCGTTTTCATCAACCACAGAATAAACTTCCCACATAGGTGTTGGAGATTCAACCTTAGCTAAAGTTGGACCAGCCATAGAAGGGATAACTTTCAAAACTTTTTGAAGATTCTTTTCAGGAACATTCATCATTATAAGTTTTTTTCTTTTTGCGTACAGAACACTTTTGATAGCTAAAGTTAATTCTTCTATCTTCTTCCTTTTAGTGTTTAACGAATTTTTATTGGCTATGAGTCTAGCTGAAGAATCCATAACTTCTTCTACAACTTCTAGTTTGTGAGTTTTGAGTGTTGCTCCCGTACTTGTAACATCCACAATTAAATCTGCAACACCAAGGGAAGGCATTATTTCACATGCACCTGAAATTCTTAGAATCTTAGCCTTCTTCCTGTTCTTAAGTAAAAAATTTTTAGTTATAACTGGAAATTTTGTTGCAATCCTAGTTTTTGGGTTTATTTCCCCAACAGACCTTATCTTGGATTTTTCAGGTTTAGCTAAGACCAGTTTAGCTTTTCCAAATTCCAGGTCAAGAAGTTCCACAACTTTTGCTTGACTTTCAACTATAAAATCATATCCAGTTATACCTAAATCTGCAGCACCAGCTTCAACAAATCTTGGTATATCTGATGCTCGAATAAAAACAACGGAAACATCTGGTATGATTGTTTGAATGTAAAGTTGATTTGTTTTTTCAAAGAAGGGAATTATTCCTGCTTTAAGAAGTAAATTTAGTGAAGGTTTGCTGAGTCTTCCTTTGTTGGGTAGGACTATTTTTATTTCCATTCAACTTTCCCCAATGGGAAATTTGTGGGACTAATCCCACAATATACACATAAGTATATAAAGCTTCCGCATACTAATATATACTCAAAGAGTGAAAGCCTTGCGTATATCGGAGATAACCCAAATAGATTCTAGGGGAAGAGTACTTATACCAAAATCCATAAGAGAAACCCTTGGTCTTCAAAATGGAATGCATGTTATGTTTATAGCAGACCTTGAAAAACGTGAAATCAAGATTTTACCTTTTGCCGACCCAAACGCAAAACTTCTTGAAATTAATGTAACCCTCACAGACAAACCTGGAGCTCTAGCAAAAATTGCTTCTACAATGGCAAAATGGGGAGTTGACCTTCTTTCAACACAATCTCGAACACTTCAAAGAGGAAAATCCGCTGAATGGAACACTATAGTTGATGTTTCAAACTGTAAACTTAGAATTGAAGAATTAAAACAGAAATTGGTCAAGGAAGGTGAAGCAAAAAATGTGGAAATAAAAGGTTTTCTCTAGGCCAAAATCACAAAAGTTTAAAAGCTTATTGTTGTTTGTTAATATTATTACTAAGATTCACTAGAGTTTAGTGATTAAAATGAAGGTAACCTGTCCAGAATGTGGAGCAGAATTTGAAGTTCCAAACGATGTGATAGTTGGAGAAGTTGTAACCTGTCCAGAATGTGGATTAGAACTTGAAGTTACTAAAATTGAAAGTGGAAACGTTGAAGTTAAACCTGTACAGGTTACAGGTGAAGATTGGGGAGAATGATTGGGGATCTCCATTGGATTAGTTTATGACCAAATACGTTGGGAAGAAAAAGCGATAATAGAGACAGCTAGGTCTGGTGGTATAGACATAAAACTAATAGATTCAAAAGCAAGATTTTTTGAGTTAACTGACGAGTCAAAAAAAGACAAAGAATTTTTGGGGGATGTTATACTTCAACGTTGTGTAAGCTATTTTAGAAGTTTAAACCTTACAGCAATCCTTGAAAAACAAGGGTATGTCGTAATAAACCCCTACAATGTTGCACACATTTGTGGAAACAAACTTCTAACAACTCTAACTCTTTCAAAAGCGGGAATCCCCACACCTAAAACATATGTTGCATTTACACCTGAAAGTGCATTAGCAGCTTTTAAAGAACTCGGTCGTCCCGCCATCTTAAAACCTATCATTGGAAGCTGGGGTAGACTTATTGTTCCGTTAAAGGACAGTGAAACTGCTGAAGCTGTTTTTGAAGAAAGACAGTATATGTTTCCAATTTATCAGGTCTTTTATATTCAAGATATAGTAAAAAGACCCCCACGTGATATCAGAACCTTTGTTATAGGTGAAGAAGTTGTTGCAGGAATTTATCGATATTCGTTTAAGGATTTAAAGACAAACATAGCCAGAGGTGGAAAAGCCGAGTATTGTCATATAACCGATGAACTTAGGGAATTAAGTCTTAAAGCAGCTGAAGCTGTTGGTGGAGGCATTCTAGGGGTGGACATGATGGAAACTGATGATGGTTTTGTTGTTCATGAGATCAATCATACGGTAGAGTTTCAAGCAACCGTTGCTGTAACTAAGGTAAACATACCTAAGTATATTGTTGGATATCTGATTAGAAAGGTAAAAAGATAGAGTGCTTAATTTAGGGGGCATTCATCGTAATGGTTCGAGTGGGAATAATAGGTGGTTCAGGTTATACAGGTGGAGAACTTTTAAGACTCCTTCTACTCCATCCTGAAGTTGAAATAACTCAAGTAACTTCAAGAGAATACGCCGGAGAATATCTTTTTAGAATTCATTCAAATTTAAGGGGACTTACAAATCTACAATTTGATAAACCTGACCTCTCTAAAACAATAAGATTATGTGACCTAGTTTTTTTGTCTACACCTCATGGAGTATCTTCAAAGTTAACTCCACAATTGTTAGATTCTGGTTTAAAGGTAATAGACTTAAGTGCTGACTTTAGACTTAGAAATCCGGAAGATTACCCAAGATGGTATGGTTGGAACCATCCAAATCCGGATTTACTGAAGAAAGCCGTTTATGGTTTACCTGAACTCCATAGGGAAGAAATCAGAAAAGCTCAACTTATTGCATGTCCGGGTTGTATGGCTATAGTTACGATACTTGCTCTTGCTCCCATCATAAAGGCTAACCTAGTTGAGAAAGAGAAAATAGTAGCTGATGTAAAGATAGGTTCTTCTGGTGCAGGGGCAAAACCCACACGTTCAACTCACCATTCAGAAAGGTTTGGAGTTGTCCGACCATACAAACCTACTGGACATAGACATACAGCTGAAATTGAACAGGAACTAAGTTTGATATCAAAATCAAGTATAAAGGTTTCCATGTCAGCTCATGCAGTTAACATAGTTAGAGGAATCCTTTCAACCGTTCATGCTTTTCTAACCGAGAAAATAGATATAGCAACTTTATGGAAAACTTACAGGTCTTTTTACCAAAATGAACCTTTTATCAGGCTTATCAGAGACCGAAAAGGTTTGTACAGACTTCCCGACCCAAAAATCGTTGTAGGTTCAAATTTTTGTGATATAGGTTTTGAAATCGATAACCATACAAACAGACTTGTAGTCTTAGGAGCTATAGACAACCTAATAAAAGGAGCAGCTGGAACAGCTGTTCAAAATATGAACATTCTTCTTGGAATAGATGAAAAAACAGGATTAAACCAGCTAGCACTACACCCAATGTAGATTTTTAAAAAAGCTTAAATAAATAATGGAAATTTTCATAGGGTAGTTTATCTTCAATGAAAGATACAAATTTACAGGTGAAACAGGGAGTGCAAGTTCAACCCAAAACTTTTGTTGTTAAGATAGGTGGTAGTATTTTAAAATCCGGTTTTCCTGAAGCTTTTAAAGCTGACCTAAAAAAACTGTGCGAACAAAATAGGGTTGTTTTGGTTCATGGTGGAGCAGACCTTGTAACTCAGACCGCTCAAAAAATGGGTCTTCAACAAAAATTTATTGTTTCTCCTGATGGGATGAGAAGTCGTTACACGGACAGGGAAACCATGGATGTGTACACGATGGTTATGGCTGGAAAGATAAATAAACAGATAGTTGCTTCGATTCAAAGCTGTGGAATTAAAGCTGTTGGTCTTTCGGGTGCTGATGGTTTTCTTTTAAAAGCTGTAAGAAAAAAGAAACTTATAATTCTGGATGAAAGAGGAAGAAAAGTTGTGATTGAAGGAGGTTACACAGGTAAAATTGAAAGTGTAAACACTGAAATTTTAAGTTCACTTTTAGAATTAAATTATTTACCTGTAATTGCACCCATAGCAATAGATGAAGAATATCAACTTCTTAATGTAGACAGTGACCGTGCAGCTGCCTACATAGCAGGGTCTCTAAAAGCAGATGGCATAATCATGTGTACTGATGTTGAAGGTGTAATGCTTGGTGAAACAATTGTTAAAAAAATGAGTATGGAAGAAGCAAAGAAAAACCTAGAGTTAATAGGTCATGGGATGAAAAAGAAGGTTTATGCGGCAATTGAAGCCTTAACCATGGGTGTGGGTGAAGTTGTAATAACATCTGGTTTAATTCAGGAACCTATGACTTCTGCTATAAACCATAAGGCGGGAACACTTCTTGTCTCTCAATAGGGAAGAAATCATAAAAATTGAAGAAGAACACTTAGCAAAGGTATACCATAGGAGAGGAATCGTTGTCGCTGGAGGAAAAGATGCAGTAATCTGGGATGTAAACGGAAAAGAATACATCGATTGTATGGCTGGATTTGGAACAGCTTTTGTCGGACATGCCCATCCAAAGATTGTTGAAGCAATAAAAAATCAAGCTGAGAAACTTATTGCATGTCATGGTTCTCTTTACCTTGAAGTAAGAGCTCAACTTCTTAGAAGACTTGCAAGTATAACACCCAAAATCTTGAGTAGGGTTTTTCTATCCAACAGTGGAGCTGAAGCGGTGGAGCTTGCTCTAAAAGTTTCAAGAAAATTTACGGGTAAAAAAGAAATAATTGCCATGATGAGAAGTTACCATGGAAAAACCATGGGGGCTCTCTCAACAACATGGAATCCAAAGTACAGAACTGCTTTTGAACCTCTTATTCCAAAGATAAAATTTGTTCCTTTTGGAAGGATAGAAAAAGTTAGGGAAGCTATAACAAACGATACCGCAGCGATAATCATTGAACCAATTCAAGGTGAAGGTGGAATTCATGTTGCTCCGGAAGGTTATCTTAAAGAATTAAGAGAAGTAGCTGATGAAAAAAATTTAGTTTTAATTTTTGATGAAATCCAAACTGGTTTTGGTCGAACAGGTAAAATGTTTGCATTTGAACATTGGAACGTTGTACCAGATGTTTTATGTTTAGCTAAAGCAGCGGGTAGTGGAGTTCCCATAGGGATAACCATAACCAGAGAAGATATAATGTCAACTTTGAGTATTGGAGAACATTCAACTACTTTTGGTGGAAATCCAATCGCATGTGCCGCTGCAACCGCAACCATAGATGTTATTGTACAGGAAAAACTTTGGGAAAAAGCATCAGAACTTGGAAGATACTTTATGAACCTTTTGAAAAAACTTTCGGAGAAGCATAAGATTGTAAGGGAAGTCCGAGGTTTGGGCTTGATGATAGGTGTAGAATTAAGGTTTGATGTGTTAGACATCATGGAAGGAATGCTGGAAAGAGGGGTGTTGATTTTAAACGCTGGAAAAAATACTTTAAGATTTCTACCTTCATGTACCATAACAAAAAACCAGATAGAATATGTTGTAAAAATGTTAGATGAATGTTTAACAGAAAAAGAAAGCAAGATATTTAATCGATAAGTACGTTGGTTGGAAAGGTTAGATAAAAAGGTCACTTTTTGTAGGTCGAATAAGCCAAGAAGCCTTTGCTTCTTCGTTTTTTTCGTATTTTTTGTAGCCTTTTATTAGGGCTACGGGTATCCCTTCCGCGGCTTCCCCCATGACAAGTTCCGCAGCGGAAGCTAACTCATCTGCTAGGGCTATCTCTTTTACCTTTAATTCATATCCAAAAAGGTCTTTTTCACCTCTTCTGTCAAGAATTGGATTCATACCTGAAACTCCAATACTGATGTTAACCTGCCCCATTCTAAAAGGTCTACCCGAAGTATCGGAAATTATGACAACAACATCGGTACCAGTCAACTTTTTTATTTGTTCCCTTATTTTCTTAGCAGATAAATCCGGATTTTTAGGTAGGGTTGTGACCATATCTCCTCCAGAAACATTTGATAAATCAACACCGGAGTTGGCACAGATAAAACCATGTTTTGTTCTGGTGATCAAATGAGTATTTCTAAGCCTAATTATTTCGCTAGCTTCCTTTAAGATCACTTCAACAATTTCAGGTTGTTTGGAGGTGGATTTAGCTATAATTCTTGCTTTGATGCTTGGCTTAACGTTGCTAAGTTTAATGATGGCATTTTCAGCTTTAGACACAATTGTTTGGGATATAACAAGAATATCTCCTTCTTCCAAAGTTAACCCTTGCTTTTTGATGGCTTCACATATTATTTTTGCTAGGTCATCTCCAGGTTTGATGACCGGAATGCCTTCGATACCTATTATTTCTACTCGGTGGTTTTTCAAAACCATTTCAACCTTAATAGACAGGTCTTCTACTCAATTTTCTTGGAAAAGGTAAAGGTTTCCATGGATAACCATTAATTTTCCTCTTAACTTCTTTAACCAACTCTTCTAAACTCATTTTTTTACGTTCACCAGTTTCTCTAATCCTTACATCGAACTTTCCAGTTCTGATTTCTTCTTCTCCAACAACCACTATGTATGGGAC
>CAZNLG010000065.1:0-6698 GCA_964573765.1 uncultured Candidatus Bathyarchaeia archaeon
GACATGTAGTGTACCATCTCCAGCATGACCGATGACTGCAACTTCTACTTCATGTTTTTTAGCTATTTCCCAGATTTTTCTTATTGCTTCAGAGAGACGAGAAACCGGAACACCTAAATCTTCAGCTATAGGTGTAGATTTTAACCTAACAAGATTAAAGTACATGTCTGTATGTTTTTTCCACTCATCTAAACGTTTTTCAGGTTTCCGAATAACTTTAAAATCTACCTTATCCGGTAGATTTTCTAAGATCTCAAGAATTATTTTTGTATCTCCTTCTACAGAGATAGGGTTTCCAGTTTGTTCAACAAGAAGATGAGCTTCGATTCCTTCTGTCTCTTCACCTATAAATTCTAATGCTTTTCTATCTGCAAATTCAAGGGCATCAGGCAAAATACCTGCCCTTAAAATTTTACATACAATTTCATTAAGGGTTTCTAGGCTTGGGCATCTAATACTAAAAAGTGAAAAAGCCTTGTACATGGGATAAATTCGAAGGGTAGCTTTTACGATTACACCTAAAGTTCCTTCGGAACCGATGAATAAGTCCTTTAAGTCGTATCCACACGAATTTTTAAGTGTTTTAGACCCAAGTTTAACGAGTTTTCCGTTGGGTAATACAACTTCTATCTGCATGGTATTCATACGTACCGTTCCATACTTAACTGACCTTAAACCACCTCCACCTACAGCTAAATAACCCCCAACAGTTGACACGCTTAAACTTCCAGGTAGAGTTGGAAAGAAAAATCCTTTTTCTTCAAGAAACTTGTTAAGGTCTCTCCATACCACACCTGGTTCAACGGTAACCTGATAGGAGTCACCATCAAACTCAAGTATTCTGTTCATTTCCATGAGGTCCATCACTATTCCGCCGTAAACTGGTAGGGGGCTTCCTGTTACACTTGTACCTGCTCCACGTGGAGTAACAGGTATCTTCTCTTTGTTTGCTAGGGAGACTATTTGCATAACTTCTTTAACGTTTCTAGGTTTAACAACAACGTTTGGTTTGTAAGCTTTTCCAGGAAAAAAATCCCTTGAATAACAGTTTAGTAAAGCTTCATCTGTCAGAACATTTTTTTCTCCTACGATGTTTTTTAATTTTTTAAGAATTTTTATCTTCATTTTTCTTACTTGAAGGTAAAGTCTATTTGTTTTCTCCTCCCCATCTTTTGATTTTACTCCACTCTAAACCAAACATATCCAAGATTCTTCCAACAACATGATTTACAAGGTCATCAATGGTTTTTGGTTTATGGTAGAATGGTGGAGCTAATGGAGCTATAACAACACCTGCCTTAGCAAGTTTTAACATGTTTTCAAGATGAACCAAACTTAGGGGGGTTTCTCGTGGAGCTAAAACAAGTCTACGTTTTTCTTTGATCATAACTTCAGCAGACCTACAGATGAGGTTTACCGAAAACCCGTTTGCAATAGCAGCCAAAGTTTTTGTGCTGCATGGAATAACAACCATACCTGAAGTTAGAAAGGAACCACTAGCTATGGGAGCGGATACGTCTTCCACATCATAAACTTGGGTAGCCATTTTTTTGATGTTGGTTACACTTAAACCAGTCTCATACTCTATGTTTCTTTCAGCCCATTTACTAAGAACAAGATGGGTTTCAACGTTCATTTCTTTTAGGGCCTGAAGTAATCTTACACCATAAATAGCTCCTGATGCACCGGACATTCCAACTATTAGACGTGTTGTCAAATTTAGGTTTCCCCCTTTCCTGACACTCTTATAAATTTTTAATTGTTAAACCGTCCTATTAAGACTAATCATGATTATTTGTAAAAGATATAGTCGATTAAAAATACAAAACTAGACTAAGAATTACCTAACTTTTGTTTTAATCATAACCTTTTTCAGTTTCTTCCTTTAGGTCATCTCAACAAAAAAGTTGTCTATTTAACCTATTGGGGTAATCGTAATCAAGGCCCAAACTTTAACCCCTTCGATTTCTGCTTTTCCCTTATTTACAATGGAAACCAAACCTACAAGTTTTGTTTTATTTTTCTTAAACAGTTTCACCGCTTCAACTAGAGTTTCGTTAGAAGAATCAGTAACATCCGTAACTAGCAAAGCTTTAGCTTCTTCAACCTTAGAAAAATTTAGGGACGTAAAACATAACGTTTTTTCCTTTTCTCTTTCCACTTTTAATGTTGCAAAACTTTTTCCAAGCTCATCTGCAACCACTAAAGCTAACGGTGAGCCTTGAGTTTCTAACCCTACCACAACTTCAAAATCTTCAAAATCTCCTCGTGACACACATTCTTTAGCTAGGTCTGCTAAAGCCCATCCGATTAGGCTTAATCTTCGTGTACTTAAACCTAAACAAGACCAATCAACCCTGTAATCTTTTGGTGGAGGATTCTTCTTTTTCTCTTCTTCATTCATCAAAAGCCAACTAACGGTTTCCGGTTTTATATTTAGCTCATCTGCTATGGATTTAATGTCCAACCCTTTGGCTTTTAACTTACGTGTTTCCTCAACCAAACTGTTAAAATTTAAAGTCAATTTTAAACCCATCCAAATTTTTATGGTTATTTGAGTTTTAAATTTAACTATTTGTTTGTTTCCTTGCTTAAAGAAGTTTTTTTAATTGCTTTACGTTTCAATTTTACTCCACAAATTGGACAGACATCTTCAAAAACTGCTGACGAAAATTTTCTTCTACAACCCGGACAATACCAAATCCACTTAACCTGAGATTTTATTCCTTTTCCGGAAAGGTAAGTATAGTTTAATCCTAGGTATTCAGCAACGTTTTGAACGGAAAAATCGTCACTTACAATTGTTGGGTTTAACCCCCTTGACTTTAACTCTAAAGCCAAAGCTAAAACACTAATGTCTGCTTCTGAAAGTTTTAAACCGTTACCCGTAGAGCTTGAAGCTTTTTCTACTTCGATAAGAAATTTTTTCTTTGGAGTTACAACTAACAATTTTCCAACATAAATTGCTGTTGAATATTTTAGTTTAACCCAAAAACTGCTTAACTCGTTGATTACTGTTGGTGTTGTAAAAAGCCTTAAGTTAAGGTTAAGCAAATCTAAACCCATTATAAACGCAGAACTATCCAAAACCAAAACTTTTCCATTTGAAGACATGTTCACTCAAAACCTAAGAAAAACGTTTATTTATCCATTAGATGTTTAGTTATCCATCAAATAAGATAAGTTTAAACCGTACCTAATATTTTTGGTGTGACATGAAATTTTAGGAGATAAAAGGGTTTGTTTAAAAAAGTCGTGATTACTTCAAGAATCGACCGGGAAGATGCTGTAAACTTAGCTGATGAAATAGCTAAGTTTCTCCTAAAAAAAGGTTTAACCGTTGCTTATGAAACAAGTTTAGCTTCAAAGCTTGGTAAAAAAGAAGGAGTATCTTTAGCGGAAGCTGAAGGAGATTTTGTTGTTGTAGTGGGTGGTGATGGTACAACCTTAAGGGTTGTTCATAGTATTAACAATAGAATGCCTCTTTTTGTTGTGAAAGTTGGAAGGATCGGATTTTTTGCTGATGTAACTCCAGAAGAAGTTTTTCCAGCTTTAGAGAAAATTTTGGAGCAGAAGTTTATTTATGATGAATGTTTTATGTTAAAAACCAACATTAACACACCTGAAGCTCTTAATGAAGTTCGTGTTGGAACGGTTATTCCCCAACAAATGATGGAAGTAAGTGTTTTTGTTGAAGACTTGAAGATCGCAGAAGATAGGGTTGATGCCATTGTTGTAGCAACACCTGTTGGGGCTTCAGCGTATGCTTTAAGTGCAGGTGCAAACATAGTAGACCCAAGAGTTGAATCCATCCTTATTGTTCCAATATGTCCTTTAGCCGCAAACTTTAAACCCTACATTGTACCCGTGAACGTCACTGTTTCAATAAAACCAAAAAGCAGGATCGATTATACAGTGTTGGTTGATGGGCATTTTCAAAAAACATTTAATCAACCGTTGGACATCCGTATATGGAAATCTGAGAAAAAAACCGTTTTTTTACGGGTAAGAAGAAATTTTTATGAGAGGTTAAAAAGGAGACTTGAAGTTTCTTCTGTAGGCTTTAACGTGTAAGCCGAAAATTTTTTGTTTCTACTAAAAAATTTATTATGGTTGGTTCCTCCTAAAAATTAAGAGTGGTTAAAGATGAGTAAACCTGTCGATGTTGGTTCAATAAAGGAAGGTCAATACATAATAATAGATAACGAACCTTGTAGGGTTGTTGAAGTTGAAAAATCTAAGCCTGGAAAACATGGATCTGCAAAAGCAAGAATAGTTGCGATAGGTGTCTTTGACAATGTTAAAAGAAGCATGGTAAGTCCTGTGGACTCCAAAGTTGATGTTCCTGTTATCGAGAAAAAAACTGGTCAAGTGGTTTCGTTAAGTCCTACAAGTGTCCAACTTATGGACTTAGAAACTTATGAAGTTTTTGAAACAAACTTACCAACAGAAGAAGACTTAAAATCAAAGCTTACAGGTGGAGTTGAAGTTGAGTATTGGAAAATCTTAGGGAGGGTTAAAATAGTTAGAGTTAAGGGGTAGTTGAAAAATCCCTAGAAAAAAAGGTCAGTTAAAAAATTATGTTAGACAAGTAAAGATTAAACCTGACCTTAAAGTTTCAGATTTTGTTAAAGCTATGCATTTATGTGGTGTTTTAGGAGCAAGAAGAGTTGCTGAAGCTTCAGAAGTTTTAACCAAGATTTTCTCTGACCCAGATTACACTGTTTTTTTAGCCTTAGCTGGTCCGGTTGTGGCTGGTGGATTAAGAAACGTAGTTTCTGAACTTGTAAATAAACGACTTGTTAATGTTATTGTGAGTAACGGTGCAAATCTAACTCATGACCTCATAGAATCCCTAGGATTTAAACATATACGTGGAGATTTTCATCCAAACGATGCTACATTAAGCCTAAAAGGTATTGGTAGAGTTGGAGATGTTTATATCGACCAAAAAGCCTTTCAGGTTCTTGAAAAAGAAGTTTATAAAATGCTTGACAAAATCCGAGAAAAAGAACCTAAAAAAAATTTTGCATTGTTTGAGATTCTTGAGAAGTTTGGTTTAATGCTTAAAGATAAAAACTCAATCTTGGCTTCAACTTCAAAAGCTGGAATTCCGATAATTTGTCCCGGAATATATGATTCTATGTTGGGTGTTCATTTATGGACTTACAGTAAACTTAAGGGAATGAAACTGGATTTTTCACTTGACATGGACAAGATGGCTGAAATCATCTTTAAATCAAAAAAAGTTGGTGCAGTTATCTTAGGGGGAGGTATACCTAAACATTTTGTTTTAGGTGCAAGTATGTTTAGAGGTGGTGTAGATGCTGCTGTTCAAATAACCATGGACAGACCTGAAACTGGTAGTCTCTCAGGAGCACCGTTGGAAGAAGCAATTTCTTGGAGAAAAGCTAAGGTTAAGAGTACTCTTGTAACGGTTATCGGGGATTTTACTGTTTTGTTTCCCCTGATTGTGACCTCGGCTCTTGCAAATTTACATCAAAAATCTAAAAATTAATCTTTAATTGTTTGGGAAAACTAAATTTTAGTGTGAGTTTAACTTATGACCTTGGAAAAGCTAAGTTCAACACTTCAAGAATCACTCAAAAAAATCCTCAAACTTAGTGTTGTCGATGAAGTAACAATTAAAGAACTTATTAGAGATATTCAAAGGGCACTTCTTCAATCAGATGTAAATGTTCACTTAGTCTTAAACTTATCAAAAAGAATAGAAGATAGAGCTTTACATGAGCAAATCCCACCGGGTCTTTCAAGAAAAGAACACTTGATAAAAATAGTTTATGATGAACTAACAAAATTTCTTGGAGAAAAACCAGCAAGAATTCCTTTTGAACTTGGAAAAACAAACATTTTAATGCTTGTTGGAATTCAAGGTTCAGGTAAAACAACAACCGCAGTTAAGATAGCAAGATTTCTCAGAAAAAGGGGAATAAAATCTGCTGTTATCTGTGCTGATACCTATCGTCCTGGTGCTTATGCTCAAATTAAACAACTTGCAGACCTTGCTGGTGTACCAGTATATGGAGATGAAAATCTTAAAGATCCTATAAAAATAGCAAAGGATGCCATAGAAAAGTTTAGAGAAGAACTTTATGATGTTCTAATCATTGACACTGCTGGTAGACATAAAGATGAAAAAAGTTTGATTGAAGAAATGAAGACTCTTGCTGAAACGGTCAAACCAGACCATATTATGTTGGTTATCGACGGAACCATAGGTCAACAAGCAATGGTTCAAGCTAAAGCTTTTAATGAAGCAACAAAAATTGGTTCGATAGTTGTAACAAAGCTTGATGGTTCTGCTAGGGGTGGGGGTGCACTATCAGCTGTTGTAGCAACAAATGCTCCTATAACTTTCATAGGGACTGGTGAAAAAATTGAAGATTTGGAACTTTTTGACCCACCAAGGTTTGTTGGAAGACTTCTTGGTATGGGTGACTTAAAAGGATTAATAGAAAAGGCTAAGGAAGCTGAAATTACAATATCAGAAAAAAAGGCTAAAGCAATTCTTAGTGGAAAATTTACCTTGGAAGAACTTTATGAAGAAATGGAAAGGCTTAAAAAACTTGGTCCCCTTGGAAAAATCTTTAAGTTAATTCCAGGTTTAAGTTTTCAACTTGATGAATCTGTTCTTCAAATTACGGAAGAAAGAATGCAAAGTTGGAAAGCAATAATAC
>CAZNLG010000066.1:0-6461 GCA_964573765.1 uncultured Candidatus Bathyarchaeia archaeon
CCTAGTTTGGAAGGTTAATGTTGGGGATCCGTCCGTCGTGTGTTCTTCATTCTTTCCGACTGGGACGACTTCTTCATCTCCAAAGAAATCAAGAAAAAGTCGAATCTATTAAAGTTTTTCAAGAAGTTTTGTTTTAAACTCCCTTATGGTTTTTATCGTTCCAGAAACTCTAAGTGTAAAACAGGCTACTTTTTCATGGTTAATTTGACGAATAAAAGCTAAGCATGCTCTTACATGGTCCAGATAGGTGTGTGAACATCGTAGGATTCCCAAATTTTTTTCCTTATCATATTCAAGAAAAACTAATTTTGCACAACTTAAATCCAAAACTCCAAAAAGTTTTTGGAAAGATTCAAAGATAGAACGTCGAATTATGTTTTTTTCTAAACTTTTCTCGGACAAAACCTTAAATAACAAGTAACGTTTTCTGTACAGTTTAACCATTGTTTTACCAATCCACCTTTTCCCTTACCAAACGAACCCCAACACCCACAAAATCTTTACTAAGCTTTTCCCTGTTTCTTTCAACGATTTCTTTAGGTGTTGTTGAGACAGCATCTAAAACTTCACGTTTAGATAAACCAAACATCTGAAAGAAAGCTGCAAGGTCTCTTGGAGCCCTTAACCCATAAACATCCGTTGCTCCACTACTGATAACTAGGGGTACACCATGTTTTCTAACTAAAACTAGTATTCTTTCAAGTTCAGAAAAAACCTTAACTCGAAAGTTTTCTTCAACATTTAACAAAAAATTAAAATTAATTTCCAATGCCACACCAGCTTTTGAAGCAAACTTAGCTTCAACTTCATCAAACAATCCTAAGGTTTTAGGTGGGAACATTAATAAGTCAACTCTTCGGTCTCTAGCTGCCAGTCTTGCAATAGACCTAGACTTACAAATGACGGCAATAAGTTCGAATTTTCTTCTTAAAACTCTTAGTTTTTGAAGTAGGCTTTGGGTTGAAGAAGGTTCAAGGTTAACTCTACCCACAACTTCAACTTTTAAATTTGTTGTATCCAACTTATGGAAAGGTTGAGAAATATCTGTTACAACACCTACCATTCCATAACCTAATATTTTTGCAAATCGGATGGTTTCTTCAGATGGGTTGTTTAAGTAAAGGTCGACAAATCTTCCCAACAAGCTTCACTTTTGATTGGTTGGAAGAATAAGCTGTTTAAAAACTTCAACTATCTTATCTTTTTGCTTACGGGGAATTGCAAGTTTAACTTGGATACGGACAGGGTCTGCATTTGTAAGTTTAAATCTTCCAAGATAGGCTTCCTGCTTGTCAAATCTTAAATAAAAATTACCATCTTCATCGACTTTCTCTTCAACTTCATTCCAAAGTTTTTGACGGTCTAGTTCTTCCAGTTTAGAGAAAATGTTTTGGAGAATTTTTCTTGCTTGAGATTTGGAGTAGACTTTAGCTTTAACTAGTGTTATAGGATTACTATAATGACCTTCAAGCTTCTCTTGGATAAACTCAACTTCTTTAGAAACTTCTTCACCCAAAATGTTTTGTAGAGCTTCCAAAACTTTACCTGTATCTTCCGTTGCATGAACCAAGACTCTAATTTCGATAAAAGAAACGGGAATAGTCAACCTTAAACCCAAGAATCTTTTAAACCTTAACTCACTTAAGGATTATGTGGTTACCTAGGTTAACTTCTTTTTAGTTTTTATGTTTTACTTTCTTCCAGTTTTTCGTTTAACCAACCATAAAAGACAACTAAAATGATCATGCAAACCAACAATATTTCTGTCATCAGTAATGTTTGTTGGGAAGCATACAGCAAGATAATTATGGGTAAGAACAATCCTCCTATTAAAAGTAAAATTTTTGTGGACAAAATTTTTACATTCATCATTGATAACCTACCCGTAAAGTTAGCTTCCAAGATATAGAATAATTTTTAGTTGACTATGCTTAAGATATTTTTATACTTGTCCCTAAAATTTACTTCGCTTATGGTTTTGGTGAATCCCATTGAAACATGTTTTAGTAACGGGTGCTGGTGGGCCTGCCGCAATAAACTTTATACTTTCCCTAAAGATTTCTCCAGAAAAAATGTATCTTGTCGGTGTTGATACAAACCCATACATGGTCCACCTATCTCCAACAGATTCTGTTTATGTAGTTCCAAAATCGACAGAAACAACTTATATTGATAAGCTTAACGAGATTCTTAGAAAAGAAAAAATCGAATTTGTTCATCCACAACCAGATGTTGAAGTTAGAGTTATCTCGGAAAATAGAGAAAAACTAGAAGCAAACGTTTTTCTTCCTTCAAAACATGCGATAAGGATATGTCAAGATAAGCTAGAATCAGCAAAGTTATGGTTAAAAAAAGGAGTTCCAACAGCAAAAACCATGGAACTACGGAGGGAAGAAGACGTGGAAAAAGCCTTTGAAAAGTTGGGTCCACCCATATGGATTAGGGCTAGATATGGAGCGGGTGGACGTGGAAGTACTCTTGCATCAAACAGGGAAACAGCAATAGCTTGGATTAGATATTGGAAGTCTCGAAGTATGGATTGGGAATTCATTGCACAAGAATATCTGGGAGGAAGAAACATAGGTTTTCATAGTTTATGGAAGGAAGGAGAAATAGTAACTTCCATGGCTAGAGAACGTATCGAATATGTTTATCCGCATCTTGCACCTT
The DNA here is from genome assembly GCA_964573765.1 of uncultured Candidatus Bathyarchaeia archaeon. GTDB lineage: Archaea > Thermoproteota > Bathyarchaeia > Hecatellales > Hecatellaceae > CAZNLG01. The sequence continues at coordinate 2,671 of CAZNLG010000066.1, forward strand.
CAGGAATAACTGGAACACCTACCGTCCAAAAAACTATTCATGATGAGCAGGTAAACAAGATAGCTACAGAAGCTGTCTTATCGGTAGACCCCAACTTTAACGGTATTGCCTGTATAGACCTTAAAGAAAACATTGAAGGAACTCCCTGTGTAACTGAGATTAATGCAGGTAGAATGTTTACAACTTCTTTTTTCTTCTCCTTTGCAAGTAAAGTTTTGATGAACAATTATCATGCAAACCTACCATACCTTTACGTTAAGATTGCCTACAAAGAAACCATACCAGAGATTCCAAAGTACAATATTTTACCAGAAGGACTTTACTGGATTAGGCATATAGATGCTCCAGCATGCTTAGTTAAAAACGGTAAAGTATTGGGAGTTATGTATCAATGGTTAAAGCAGTAATTTTTGATTTGGATGGAACTCTTGTACATTTACCAATCCAATATGAAAAACTTTACCTAAAACTTCAAGAAATGACAAAAACTTCAAAGATAGATTCTATAGCAGAGACAGTTATAAAACTTGATGAAGAAAACCAAAAAAACTTTTTTAAGTTTTGGACTAAAATTGAGTTGGAAGCAGTACCTAAGCTTGTTATAAATAAAGAAGGAATGGAACTGTATCGTAAATTTTCCGAGAAACGTTTAGCCTTAATAACAATGCAAAGTAGAATTGTTGTAAGAGAAATCTTAAAAAAATTGAACCTATCTTTTGAAACAATCATAACCAGAGAAGATAGTTTAAACAGGGTAAAACAGATAGAGTTAGCCCTTAAAAAACTTGGAATAGAACCTAAAGACGCTCTGGTAGTTGGGGACCGTGAAAACGATAGGATTTCATCAGAGAAGGTTGGTTGTAACTTTTTGATGGTGAAAAAATGAAGATTTGGTATGATGCATGTACAGGAAAACATGTTAGATACGGGGTTGCCATCGCAAAAAGGTTGAGGAAACTAAATTATAAAGTTGTTTTAACAACAAGAAAACATCCTGACACCTTACCTCTAGCAAAACTTTTGGGTGAAAAATTCATCGTAGTTGGAAAATACAACCCAGTTTCCAAGTTTTCAAGGTTAGAAGAAAGCTTTAAACGTCAACTTTCATTTTTTAAGATGTTTAAAGATAATCTCCCAGACGTAGCTATTTCGCATCGTTCTGTCGAGTTATGTCGTACAGCATTTGGATTAGGAATACCAAACATAGCAACCCATGACACACCACATGCGGAAGCTGTAAATAAACTTACAATGCCTTTAATCGATTTTTTGGTGGTCTCAAAAGCTATCCCAAAACATCATGTTGCAAACTACGGAATAAAAAAGATATTCCAGTTTGATGGTGTGGATGAAGTTGCATGGATAAAAGATTTTAAACCTACAACAAAATACAGGTATGATTCTCCTCTAATAGTTGTTAGACAATTTGAAGTTATGGCTGCATATGCAGAAGGAAAAACAGACCCAATGGAAGAAATAGCAAAAAAACTAACGTCACTTGGTAAAGTGATATTTTTATCTCGTTATGATAAGTCACCAAAGAAAAACCTGATTGTCCCAAAACGGTTCATAGATTCTGTAAGTCTTGTTGCTCAAGCAGACTTGGTGGTGGGTGCTGGGGGTACAATTACACGTGAAGCAGCCTTACAAGGAACACCAACGTTGATAGTTCCATTAACAGATGAAAAGCTTTACGTAAATGATTACCTTTCAAGGAAAGGTTTTCCGCTTTTTACGGTTAGGATTTCAGAAGTACTAGAATATGCAAAAAAGCTTCTGGGTAGAAAACAGGATGTAAAACATCTTTTAACAAGCTTAGAAGACCCTGTTGATGTTATTGAAAAAATTATAAGGGAAGAAATCATTGGAAGGTGACCTAGGATAACCGTAGAGAAGAAAAACGTTCTTGTAACGGGTGGAGCAGGATTTATTGGTTCACACCTGGTGGATGAATACTTACAAAACAACGTTGGAAAAGTTGTTGTTTTTGACGATTTTTCAACCGGAACAATGGAAAATCTAACCCATATCCATGACGACCGTCTAAAAATAGTTAACGCATCGATTCTTGACAGAAAAAAATTGGATGAAGTTATTCGGAAAGAACAAATTAGAATCATCGACCATCAAGCAGCAGAACTAGAAGTATACACAGGAATTAGAAACACGGAAAAGGATGCATCCATAAACATTTTTGGAACTTTAAACGTGTTGGAAACCGCCTTAAAAAATAAAGTTGAGAAAGTTTTGTTTGCATCTTCAGGAGCCGTTTATGGTGAAGCACACTACTTACCTATGGATGAAAATCATCCATTGGAACCTCACTGGCCCTATGGAGTTAGCAAGTTATGTGCTGAACGTTACTGTATTCAGTTCTATAAGTTATTTGGTTTAGATGTAACTGTTTTTAGGTACAGTATTGTGTTTGGACCTAGGGAATGGTTTGGTCGAGTCTTAACAATGTTTATTAAAAGGATTTTTCTGGAACATAAACCACCTGTTATTTTTGGAGATGGAAAACAGTTGAGGGACTATGTTTACGTAAGAGACCTGGTTCAGGCTCATATGTTGGCTATTGAAAAGGAAAAATCTGCGGGACAAGTGTTTAATGTTTCAAGTGGAAAAGGAATTTCGGTAGAAGATTTAGCAAGAAAACTGGTTAAGTTATCTGGTAAAAGTTTGGAGATAATTTTTGATAACCCGGAAGAAGGTAAAGCTTCTAAGTATCAACCTGAAAGAGTTAGGTTAAAAGGTGAATTAAGGAACTTTGTCTTAGACAATGAAAAAATCAGGAAGTTTTTAGGTTGGGAACCAAAAACAAGTTTTAAAGAAGGGATTCTAAAGGAAATTGAGTGGATTTTGGAAAACCCCAACAGATGGAAAGTTAAACCTAGAGTGTGATGTTTAATATGGAATTTGTTACTTAATTGTTGGGAGGCTAAACTTTGAAAAAACCAGTTGTCTTAGTTGTTGGTTTGGGTGAAGTTGGATTACCCCTTTTTGAGTTATTGAAGGAAAGTGGAAAGTTTGATGTTTATGGTTGGGATATCAACAAAGAAAAGATGCAAATAGTTGAGGGGAAAAATGCTTTACCAGATACCGTGGACATTATGCATGTTTGTTATCCTTGTCAGGACCAATCCAGTTTTGTTAAGATAACGGTTGAATATATAGAGAAGTTTAAACCCAAGTTAACGGTGGTCAACAGTACAGTTCCACCCGGAACAACCGAAAAAATTTGTAAAGTTTCAAGAAGTCTTATTGTTCATTCTCCCGTTAGGGGGACGCATAAATCCAAAGAAACCATGAAAAAAGATTTACTGTTTTGGACAAAATATGTGGGTGGATTAGATAAAAAAGCTGTGGAAATGGCTTGTAAACATTTTGAAGATTTAGGTTTAAAAACTAAGGTTTTAAAAAGCCCGGTTGAAACCGAACTAGCTAAACTTTTTGAGACAACCTACCGTGCATGGATGATCGTATGCTTTCAAGAAATGCACAGAATCTCAAGATTTTTTGGTGCCGATTTCAATGAAGTTGTGGACATGTTAGAAGACATACACAAAGTAAAATTTAACAAACCACTTCATTTTCCCGGTGTAATTGGGGGTCACGGTCTAATTCCAAACGTTGAACTATTGTTAAAACACTACGACTGTAAACTTCTTGAATTAATTTTAGAATCAAATGAAGAAAAAAAAGAAGAAGTTAAAGATAAAAAAGTGATAGAAGAAACTGAAAAGGTAAGGTTGAGAGTTGAAGCTTTAGAAAAAGAATTGACACGTAACATG
>CAZNLG010000067.1:0-6422 GCA_964573765.1 uncultured Candidatus Bathyarchaeia archaeon
TGTAGGTATGACTAAATTTGGAAAAAGTGATAAAAGTGTTGTAGAGATGTTTGCTGAAGCAGCAAACCAAGCTGTGGAAGATGCTGGAATAACACCAAAGAACGTGGAAGCCTTATTTGTTGGTAACTGTTTTGGAGGTTTCTATGAAGGCTACTTAAACATGGCACCCCATCTTGCATGGGAAATCGGTGCAAAAACAGTTCCAGCTTTTCGGCTTGAAGGAGCATGTTCAAGTGCCACTTATGCTTTTATCTTAGCATGGAATTGGGTAGCATCAGGTATGGTAGACATCGCAATTGCAGGTGGAATAGAACGTGCGTTACTTCCAGGAACACCTTTTGCAACAAGAACTTTTGCAATGGCTGCGGAAAAATTTGAAAGTGATTGTGGTATGACTTTCCCAGGTGTTTTTGCAACTTCAGCTCTACTGTACTCAAAAACATACGATATCCCCTTGGAAAAGTTAAGGGAAATGATGGCATACGTATCGGTAAAAAACCATAAACATGGCGCCCTTAATCCAAAAGCTCAATTTTACAAAAAATATGGTGATTTAAAAGTTGAAGACGTCCTAAACTCAAGAATGATATCTTATCCACTAACATTACTGGACTGTTGTCCCTTCTCTGATGGTGCTTCAGCTGTGGTTCTTTGTTCTGCAGACATTGCACGTAGGTTTACCGATGAACCTATATACGTTTTGGGGGTTGGTGCAGCATCTGGAGGCGGGTTACATAGACAGGAAGACTATGTAAAACCGATAGCAAGAGTTACTTCAGCTCAACGAGCCTTTAAAATGGCAGGTCTTAATCCAAGTGATATTCAGTATTTTGAAGGACATGATTGTTTTACCATAGCAGAAATAATTCTTCTTGAAGCATGTGGTTTCTTTGAGTGGGGAAAAGCAGCAAAAGCTACCATGGAAGGAGAAACCGAAATAGGTGGAAAGATTCCGACAAACATATCTGGTGGTCTGATAGGTAAAGGTCATCCTGTAGGTGCTACAGGGACAGCTCAAGTTTATGCATGTGTTGAACAAATGCTTGGAAAAGCTGTAAAAGGAAACCAGGTAACACCACCTCCTGAAATAGCTATGACTGACAACCTTGGTGGAGAGTTTGCATCGTTAGGTCACATCATACTTGGAAGGTCAAAACGTGGTAGTTACAGGAGGTAAACAGAGGATGGTAGGAAGAGAAATTGAAGAAGTGTTAAAGGAAATGGAAGAAGAATACAAATATCCATTAAAGTACATCGAATGGTTTGAAGCCTTAAAAAAGGGAAAACTGTTGGGTTTAAAGTGTCAGGATTGTGGACAGGTAACTTGTCCACCCTTTTCCGTTTGTCAAAAATGTGGTTCAAAAAAGCTTGAACGTGTAGAGCTTAATGGTAAGGGTGAACTAAAAACTTTCACGGTTATTCATACTTCACCTGAAGGTTTTGATGCACCATACATTGTCTGTTATGTAAAAATGGATGAAGGTCCTTGGGTACCTGGACGTCTGGACTTAGATGTTGAAACAGCAGAAAAAGAAGGTGTTAATTTGCTTGGAAGAAAGGTAGAGCTGAAAGAAGGTATAGTTCTTCCAGGCGATAAACATACAAGCAACATAGAACGTATTGTACCCCTCTTCAAACTTGTAGGATAAACCAGTCAAACAGCCAAACAAGAAGGCTTTAATTTTTTCTAAAACAATTACAACATTATTTTAAACTATCTTAGAAGAATTTTTGTTAGTTGTGGTATCTTATAATCTGGTAAGTCGTGGTTCTTTGAGCTGGAATTCTACCTAGGTCTCTTATTATCTTCACAATCTCTTCAACCGACAAAGATTGACCTGTAGTTGCACCAGCAGACCTTGAGATGTTCTCTTCCATAAGGGTTCCACCAAAATCGTTTGCTCCAAAATTTAAGGCTAGTTGAGCCATTTTAACCCCAAGCTTTACCCATGAAACTTGGATGTTGTTGATCAGTCTATCAAAAAAAATCCTTGAAACTGCATACATCTTCATATCTTCAATACCGGTTGCTCCTGGTCTTGTCTTTCCTTCCAAATAGCTTGGAGCTTTCTGATGTATAAACGTTAACGGTACAAACTCAGTAAACCCCCCGGTTTCCTTTTGGATTTCCCTTAGAATGTTTAGGTGGATTACCCAATGTTCAAGCTTTTCTACATGCCCATACATGATGGTTGAAGTTGTAGGAATCCCAAGTTTATGAGCAGTCTTTACCGTTTCTATCCATTCCCGAACGGTAATTTTTCCAGGACAAATTTCCTTCCTAACTTCTTCAACTAAAATTTCAGCTGAAGTTCCAGGTAAGCTTCCAAGACCAGCTTCCTTTAGTCTTTTTAATGCTTCTTCTACCGTTAATCCTACTTTTCGGCTTCCATATACAATTTCCATGGGTGAAAAAGCATGAACATGAATTTTTGGTGCTTTTTTCTTCACAGTCTTAACTAGTTCTTCATAATAGTAAACATCAACTTCCGGATGAAGTCCACCTTGAATACAAACTTCTGTAGCTCCTTGTAAATAGGCTTCTTCAGCTTTTAACCCAACTTCTTCTGGTTTAAGTAGGTAAGCTTCTTTATCTTCCATTTTTCGACTAAACGCACAAAAACCACAACCTGTATAACACACATTTGTAAAGTTTATGTTTCTGTTACATACATAGGTGACAACATCACCAACTCTTCTTTTTCTTAACCAGTCTGCTACAAGAACCAATGCTTGAAAATCTATGCTCTTTGTTTTAAACAGCTCCAAAGCTTCCTTCATGGAGATCTCTTTTTCATCTAAAGCTTTGTCTAAAATACTCGCTACAATCGGGTCTAAAAAACTAAAAAACTTTTCCTTAAAATTCTCCATTTGGTTATGGACCAACATTCTTTACGTAACCTTCTTCATCAACCCTTTCTAGGATGGTCTCCCTAAGATTTTTTGGTATGAAAGAACTTTTCTCAATTATGTATTCAGGATAGATAGGTAACCTTTCCTTTAAAATAAACCCACATTCTTGTGTAACTTTTCTAAGCTCAGAAATTTTAGGCCAAGGTTCTTCCGGATTTATGTAGTCTAAGGTAATTGGTGAAATGCCTCCCCAATCATTAATTCCAGATAAAGGTAAAACTTCAAAAATATTCTTTGTAAGGTTTGGTGGTGCTTGAATGTTTGTTTCCCCACCAAATATGATTCTTGCAACAGCCACAACTTTTAAAATATCCATCCCAGAAGGCTCAGGATAGTTTTCCATAGGTGTTCCTTTCTTAGCTTTAAACGGTTGAACTATAACTTCTTGAATATGCCCATATTTCTCATGTAACTTTTTGAGTATGTAAAATGAATCAACAAGTTCTTCCCATGTTTCACCAATACCAACCAAAACACCCGTAGTAAACGGAATCTTTAACTGACCTGCATGTTCAATGGTAGCCAAACGTAGTTTAGGGTTTTTCCCAGGACTAAACTCATGTGGCCCATTTTCTTCACAAAGTCTTTCACTAACATTTTCTAACATTAAACCTAAACTTGCATTTACTTCCTTTAAAACTGTTAATTCTTCTCTTGTTAAAACCCCTGGATTACTATGTGGTAAAAGTCCTGTCTTCTCTAAAACAATTTCACATAAATCTCTCAAATACTCAACCGTGTTGTTATATCCAAGTTCAATTAAACGTTTTTTGGCTTCTGGATATCTTTCTTCTGGTTTTTCTCCAAGTGTGAAAAGTGCTTCATTACATTTTGCTTGAACTCCAAGTTTAGCTATTTCCAAAACTTTTTGTAATCCTAAAAACCCGGAGTTCTTTTCTGAAGGGTTTTTTCTAAACCCACAGTATTTACATGCGTTTCTACACAGGTTTGTTAGTGGTATGAAAACTTTTCTGGAGAAGCTTGTTTTTTTATCTTTAAATTTAACTCTTAGAATATTTGCCGTAACCAAAATTGCAGGTAACTCTTTGGGACCCGTTTTGATTAACTTATAAGCTTCTTCAACTTTTAGTTCCTTTCCTTCCAATCTTCTGAACAAAATTTCTCTGATTTCTTCCTTTAACTGGTTAAATAGAATGTTTAAGTCTGTTGTTGATTGGGTGTTTAGGAGGATACTCTTAAGCCACAATTTTTTCTTCCTTCAGTTTATTGTTTTGTAGGTTAAAACAAGGTTTTCTCCAAATTTCTTTACATCAACAAGTTTAAGTTTTAATCCATCCTTTATTGTTGGATATCCTTCCCCTTCCACAAGAGTTACTGCTTCAATCCCTCCAACAATAACAGGTGCAACAGCAACCCTAACCTCATCCACAAGACCTGCTTTAACCATACCCCAATTCAGGTTTCCTCCTCCTTCAAGTAAAATCTTTTTCACACCCATTTCACCCAACTTTTGGACAAGAAACCGAAGGTTTACCTTCTCATCATCAGAATCCGTCTTTATAACGTATGCTCCTGCTTTTTGGAGAGCTTTAATACGTTCATCGGAAGCCTTACTTCCAACCGCTATAACTACTCTACTTCCATCCTTATGTTGTAAAACTTTTGCATCAGGAGGGGTTCTTCCCAAACTATCAACAATAACTTTGATTAAAGGTTTTTTTCTAGGATACTTCACGGTTAATTTTGGATTATCAGTGAGAAGTGTTCCTATCCCTATCATTATTGCATCTACTTCTCCTCTAAGTTTATGAACCCTTTCCCAGTCTTCAGGACTTGAAAGTTCTGAGTCTCGATTTTTTGAAGCAATTTTTCCATCCAAACTCATAGCCGCATTCAATATCACATATGGTCTGCCACACTCATTTTTCTTGTTACTATCCATCTGCTAAACCCACCTTATCCAAAACTATCTCCCCTTCTATCATGACAAGTTTAATGTTTTCAGGTCTACCTCTCCGAATCAAAGAAACCAGTAGGTTATGAGAAAAAGCTAGATTATCCATGGTAACATCGACAAACACTATATCTGCATTTTTCCCCACTTCAATCGACCCTGTTTTACCGTCCATTTTTAGAATTTTTGCTCCATTTATCGTTGCCATCCTAAAAACTTCTTCCGGTTGGATGGCAGATGGATTTTTCTCCAACATGTTTACAGAACTTAAAACATAATCCATCTCTCTAAACATGTCTGGCTGATTAATCATTACATTGTCTGTTCCTAAAGCTACCGTTACATTTTTTTCTAAAAGTTTCTTAATAGGTGGAAAACCCAAACCCAGAATAGAGCTACTTCTGGGACAGACAACAACCCCAACATTGTTTCTTCTGACTTCTTCTAAATCTTCTTCTGATGCATAATTTAGGTGGACGACAAAGTCAGCTTTAAGTTTCCTAATTGCTCTGAAAACTTCACTAAAACCAGTTCTTGTCTTGGAAATGTTGTTTGAGTTTGGATGTTCTGCGGCATGAATTGCTATAAGCCCCTTACTTTTACAAAGACTTGAAATTTGTTCAAGAGCTCTATCAGTATACTCGTTAGGACTACTTAAACCAATTCCATCGGCTAATTTTAAAACTTTAACGGTTTCCCTAAGTACTTCTTCTGGTAAGGAGTCTATGTTTGCTTCTAAACTCGTTTTATTCATGTAAAAATCAGGTCTACCAAGAATTATCGAATGGATTTTTGAATTTTTTAAGGCTTCTTTAAGAAGTTTAACCCCTTTTATACCTCCTTCCCTGAAATCAACAAAGGTCGTTATACCTGAAGTTAACATATCCTTCAAGGTAGAACGTATCGTAAAAACTAATTTCTCATCATCTACTTTCCTAAGGATTTGATATTTTAATCCATTGGGAGGTTCTACCAGGTTTTCAAGATTTTTTCCAAATCCTAATTCTTTAGCTATAGTATCCCCTACATGTACATGTGCATTCACAAATCCTGGAAAAGCAAGTAGTTTTTTTCCATCTATCCTTTTTTCTGCTGAACCCCTAAAATTTCCTGAACCAACTTCAACTATTTTTCCTTCTTCCACTGCCAGGTAACCCTTTTTTAGCTTTAGCTCTTCTCCGACAAACATTTGAAGTTTCTCAAAAACTTTCATCAAGCTTCACTAAGAAACAAGTGTTTAAGTTTACTTCTAATTTTTTATTTTGTCCGACATTTTAATTTAAACCACTATGGAAACCTTGTGAAATTAATTTGAAAATTTAGGAAAACGGTTGAGAAAGTTTGGATAGAAAAGGATGCTACTTACCACCAAACCAGGTTGACAAGATTTTTTTGGATAAAGTTGAGGTATCAACTCAATGATTTTTATTTTTTCACCAACAATAAGTTAACAGAGTAGTTGATCGAAAACCTTTTAATAATTACCCCTTACCTCCTAAATAAAAAGCTACAAATACAAATTTGTGGTGCTGGTTAGATGATAATTGTTGAAACAAAACCTTTGGAAGAAATCATAAACATGGTTAAAGACCAA
>CAZNLG010000068.1:0-6404 GCA_964573765.1 uncultured Candidatus Bathyarchaeia archaeon
GAATAATTTTTTATCTTTGAATTTAGTTAGGTTTTTTGGTGGTTAGGTTTGAGTAGAGCGGTAGTGTTTTTAGCACCAGGATTTGAAGAAATAGAAGCTTCTTCCATAATCGATATTTTGAGAAGATGTGATGTTGAAGTGGTGGTTGCAGGACTTAAACCTGATGTTGTTGGAGGTGCTCATGGGATTAAAGTTATTCCAGACAAGTATATAGACGAAATCGATGTAAAAGATTTTGATGCAGTCATATGTCCCGGTGGTTCACCAGGTTTTGAAAACCTTAGAAAGGATGAAAGAGTTTTAAACCGTGTTAGAGAAGCTTTTGAAGCGGGAAAGATAGTTGCAGCTATCTGTGGAGCTCCAACAGTTCTCTCTGATGCAGGAGTTATCAAGGGTAAGACATGTACAATTTATCCTGGGATGGAAGGAGAATTAAAGAAGGGTGGAGGGAAACCAAAAAAGAGAGATTTGGTTGTGGTTGATGGGAACATTATAACCAGTAGAGGACCTGCAACAGCCATACCTTTCGCATTAAAACTTGCAGAAAAATTAGCTGGTAAAGAAGTTGCAAAAAGAGTTAGAAAGGAAACATTAACAAACATAGCTTTAAAATAGACCGAACTGATATCAACAATTTTTCTACATTTTTTACTTGATAGATTCCCCCTGAAAAATTGTTTTAAGTTTAATGAATTTTTACGTATGAATTTTTACGTGGTGATGTTTTAGGGTTGGAAGTTCGATTTAGACCGATAGGGTTTGTTAGAACAAGTTTTAGTGATGAGATGATTAAGGAAAGCTGGCCTAGGGGTGTTAAAGCTGAGATAAAGATTTTTGATGAATATGTGGATGCTTTGGAAGGTTTGGAAGGTTTTTCTCATATTATAGTCATATATTTTCTGCATAAAGTTACGGAAGAACAAAAGAAAACTCTTAAAGCCAAACCTAGAAGAATGGTGAAATATGGATTAAGTCTTGAAGAACTACCTTTGGTAGGTGTTTTCTGTCTTGATTCACCTCACAGACCAAACCCTATAGGCTTGACGATTGTTAAGCTAATAGAAAAAAGAGATAATGTTTTAGAAGTTGATGAGTTGGATGCCTATGACGGAACACCAGTTTTGGATATAAAACCTTATACACCGGATAGATGTAAAACAAACCTACAACTACCAGAATGGTATAAACTCATTCTAGAAAAACTCAAGACAAAACCTTGAAGAGTCCATGTTAGGGTAAATTTGTTCGGGTTATCTAAGGTTTAAACTTAACCAGAAGTTTGAAGCCCCGGGCGGGGTTTGAACCCGCGACCTCGGCCTTACCAAGGCCACGCTCTAACCAGGCTGAGCCACCGGGGCTGGTTAGAACCTTAATGTTCTGTTTCTTCCTTGTAACTATAATCTTTTACTTTTGTTATTTAAGAGTTAAAAACTGTATGAGAAAATATTTTGATGTTTTCTCAGTAACGGGAAATAGAAAACAAAAATAAGGAGAAAAGCTAACAAACGTATTGTTGGAGGGTTTTGATGAGAGCCTACATTCTGATAAATACAAAACCGGGAACTTCAGAAGAAGTTGTTAAAGAAATCAGAACTTCTAAGGAAGCTGGAAAAATTAAGATGGCAGACTCTGTCTATGGTCAATATGATGCTGTAGTTGTTCTGGAAGTAGAAGACCTGAAAGAAATTATGGAAACAGTTTACAAGGTTATAGAGAAAAATCCAAACATCATCAAAACAGAGACACTAATAAGTCTATTTTAGAGCTATTCGGGTGGATGGAAAAGCGCTATCAATGTTTCTGTTTTAACAACGTTCGGTGTTTTTTCTATCATTTCATAGATTATTTTTGAAAGTTCATGTAGGTCTTTTGCTTCAACAACAACTACAGCATCAAACCGTCCAAAAACAGAATTAGCGATTTTTACACCTTTAATATGTCTAGCCTGTACCACCTGTTCCGAAGACCCGGGTTTAGTTGTAACTAAAACAAAAGCTCTTATGGGCATTTTTTACACCAACATTTGCTTAAGTTAAGTAACCTTAATTGTAGCTTAACTAAAAAACATTTTGATACCCCAAAATAAAAATTGTACTGTATTGATGTAATCTAATCTTCATCCGGTATTATTTCATGTTTTAACGTTTGTCCTTTTCTGTTAAAAACAGCTATGTTACGTTCAGACATGTACGGGTAACCTACTATAACCATTATTTTTCCATAAAAATGATTTAAGTCCTGAATGGACGGTTTTAGGATACCTGAAGGATGGGAGTGAGCTGAGCCTACAATTGAAGGGTCAAATGGAAGCATAAAGACCGGGAAAGTTGAGAATCCTTCCCCATGAATAGCTTGAGGAGGTATTACAACTTCGTTAACAACAAGTTTTTCTTTCAAGTTTTTTCCCCTTAACAGAAGAATACCTTCTTTTGGATGTAGATATTTGGAGTAGTTAAGGATGCTTTCCAAGACGGTTTTTGTTAAACATATTGTTTTTTCCAAGATACTATTCTTCCGTAATATCTTCCTAACTTTTAGTTTAAGGTTGAAGAATTTTAAAGTTTTTTAAATCATAAAATTTTTTGTTTCTTTCACCATAACTTTAACCGTTTTGATGTATTCTTAAGGTTTAGGCATAATAAGTGTTAACAAAAAATAGAAAAATTTATATACCTCTATCTTCCAAGAATACATACTTAACCCTAGGAAGCGAGGCTGGTCTGCTTTTTAAAAATGTCCGGTGAACAAGGTTACCAAGTTAATGGTTCTATTGGAAACTTCCATGGGAGATGTATACTTTGAAGAATAAGTTAAGTCAAAAGAAAGGGGTTGAAAGATGCCCCGAATGTGGAAGCAGTTTGTTAGTGGAAAGTAGTGAAACTGGAGAAATTGTTTGTAGTAACTGTGGATTGGTTGTAAGCGAAGAATCTTACGATAGAGGACCAGAATGGAGAGCTTTTACACCTGAAGAAAAGGCTGGTAAAAGTAGGGTTGGAGGACCTATCTCCATTCTACATGCGGATAAAGGTTTACCAACTGTCATAGATAAGGTTGGTAAGGATGCTTTTGGACGGAAAGTTGACCTTCCAACAAGGATTCAAATGTTACGTTTAAGAAAATGGCAGACAAGAACTCAATATCAGTCTCCAGTTGAAAGAAATCTTTTACAAGCTTTAGCTGAACTTGACAGGATTGCTGATAAACTTCACATCCCAGAAGACCTTCAGGAAGAAGCTGCTGAAATCTACAGAAAAGCCTTAGATAAAGGTTTGGTTCGTGGACGTTCGATCTCGGCAATAGTTGCAGCTTCTGTTTATGCTGCATGTAGGTCCTATGGTAGACCACGTTCACTGAAAGAAATAGCTTCTGTAAGCAGGGTTAAAAAGAAAGATATAGCTCGATGTTATAGGTTGTTGTTAAATGAGCTGGATTTAAGAATGCCGATTCCAGACCCCAGAGCATACATTTCAAAGATAGCGGCAAAAGCAAACGTACCTGAAAAAACTCAAACAAGAGCTGTTCAGATTTTAAATGAAGCAGAACAGAAGAATGCTGTGATAGGGAAGGACCCTGTTGGTTTAGCTGCAGCTGCTCTATATATTGCATGTGTACTTACAGGAGAAAAGAAAACTCAGAAAGATATAGCTGAAGCAGCTGGAGTTACCGAAGTAACTGTAAGAAACCGGTATAAAAGCTTAAAGGAACAACTTGGTCTTGACATCTAAAGATTTCTTAACTTAGTTTTTTCCTTGGAAAATGCCGGAGTACAAATACACATTATTTTTAGGTTTGTTTTTCCCGTGTTTTCTATACAATGCCATTTTTTAGCAGGTATTAAGATGTTATCACCTTTTTTCACAGGTTTACTTTCACTATCTATATACATGACCCCCCTACCCTTTAGGATAACATAGACTTCTACAAATTCATGGTTATGAGTTAAAGTTTTTTGTTTGGGTTTAACTGTGGCATATGCCACACTTACATCCTTTGTTTTTGTTGTTTTCATTCCTATAACTTCCACTATCCTACATCCATCAACCGTAGTAAAGGGTTTATAGTTTCCAATTCTTCTTACAATCACTGAATCTGCCTCAGGGAAGTTTCTTTTTTAGATGAATTACTCTTTCAGCAAGTTGGATAACCTTTTTTTTATGAGTTGTAATCAAGACGGTTTTCCTTCTAAAAACTTCTCCTTTGAAAAAAGCCAGCATCATATCGGTTGTTAGTGCATCTAAGCATTCTAAGGGTTCATCCATTAGGATTATTGAAGGGTTTGGAGCAAGAGCTCTTGCAATGGAAACAAGTTGACATTCACCTACACTTAAGGTTGCAACTTTCCGGTCTGAGTGATGACTGATCCATGTTTGTTTTAAAACTTCTTCAACCCTTCTCTTTCTGACTTCTCTATCCACACCTAACAAAACAAGGGGGAGTTCTACGTTTTCCTGAACTGTTAGGTTTGGAATCAAGTTATGAAGTTGAAAAACAACACCGATGTTTTTAGCTCTAAAAACAGTAATTTCGTCTTCTTTAAGTTTTGTAATGTTTACCCCTTCAACGTAGATGTTTCCATTCTGGGGATGGTCAAAACCTGCTATTAGATTTATAAGGGTTGTTTTTCCACAACCAGTTGGACCGACTGCAGCAACGAATTCTCCTTTTCTTATTTTAAGGTTTACATCTTCAAAAACCTTAATTGGTTTAACATACCCATCGTAAAACTTTTTTACATGTTCCAGAACAATTGCTAATTCATTTTGTGCGGGTAAGGGTCTCCACCACCGTTTTTCCAGATTCTTTCCACGCAGAATATGCTCCAACAACTGCTCCTACTAGAACACCTAACAAACAAAAAACTAAAAGTAAACCAAAAGCTTCCAATGAAAACTGAGAATCTAAAATCGGAGTTATAGCTAACAAACCATACGTGAAACCGACACCTGAAATGATACCAATAAAAACTCCAACTACACCAACTAGAGTTAATTCAATAAAAAGAGTGGCTGTTACGGTAGACTTTCCAGCCCCCAATGCTTTAAGTACACCAACATCATAATTAAGACGAGTAGCCAAATGGAGAAGGGTGACAGAAAGAGCTACAACAATAAGCATAAAAAGTGGAAGAAACAGTGGAAGAGACACCTTCCCATTCAAAAACATAAAAGCAAAAGTAAAATCTGCGGTAAGAAATGTAATTACAAACATAACCATCTTTACCTGAAAAGCCCTAGCTTTAAAATCCTTAAGAGCAAACCATAGAGACAACATGTTACACGTTTCTCCTTTAACAGTTTTAACAAAAAATGGGGAAATGTTTAATTCATGTTTACTGAAGAACCATTGTTTACAGGTTTAATCTGTTTGTAGATGTACTATGATTGGTTTTTCTGTTTCATCTGAAGGCTTAACGGTTGGAGGAACATCCATACTAGGAAGCTCGTCCCCCGGACTTGTAAGAGACTTTAAAGATCTCTCAATGTCTTCTTTTTCTTGGAGAGTCTTTTCTATTCCCGTGATAAGTTGCTCACTTGCCATTTTGTAAGTTTCATCACTCATTTCACCAGTCTTATGTTGAACTTTAAGATAACCTAAGAATTTTTCAAGATGTTTAGCATGATTGTCAAGTTCTTCCATTTTCTTTGTTAAGGTTTCTATGAGGCTTTTTTGGGCTTCTTCAAGTTTAGACATTGAGCTTTTGTATTCTTCATACAACTCCTTGTAGACATACTCAGGAATCTCACCGTTTTTAAGAAGTTCATCCAAAGCTTGAAATCTACTGTGGGTTAATCCGTATTCTTTTTTGAATTTTTCAGCTTCAACCTTCCACCTTGGAACCAAGATTAATGTTTCATTGTCCAACATTATCTGGGTTCGTGTAAATTCTTCAAAAATACCACCACGGTCAACTCCAATGGACCGAAGTCTTCCTCCGGAATCAAGAGTTATACCAACAACATATCCAACATATCGACCATAGATGTCTTTTGCAGGTTTTCCTATAAACCTGCGAAACATTTCAACCTGAACACTCATAAAAAAACCTCCGAAATTTTTGTTTTTACGTTAACCCTTCGGTTAACCTACAAAAGCCCGTTTTATCTTTTGGAATAAAGACAGTTTTTGAGGCTGAGGGGATGTTTGAAGTTCAGGAGTTGTGAGGGAAAATTCTTGAACAGATTCTGTTGGAGATACGGGTTCTTCCATTTTTGCTATTTTACCTTCATCCAACAGTTTTTCTATGGTTTGTACAAGTTTATTTGGGTCAATTTCCAAGTCTACGGAGCATTGTTTTATGTTTAGAAGACCATCATGAGACCTGATGTAATCGAATATTTTGTTGTCAATTTCAGAACCACCATCATGTCCAACGGATTCCTTAACAATCATCAATTTTAAGACTT
>CAZNLG010000069.1:0-6280 GCA_964573765.1 uncultured Candidatus Bathyarchaeia archaeon
TTTTAGTAAGAAATCAAGAAATTCGATTTCATTAAGACATGGAAAATATTCTTCAAAACCCATTTTTTTTATTACACCAAACCAAAACTCCCAATCTGATCGGCTTTCATACAGAGGTTCAACAACTTTGCTTCCAAGCATCACATAAGAAAGCCCTGTTTGACTATAGTCAAGAAGGTTCCATTTTTCTAAAAAGGTACATGCGGGAAAAACCAGGTCTGCAAGTTTAGCGGTTTCAGTCATAAAAACATCCACAACAACAAGAAAATCAAGCTTTTTTAAGGCTTCAACAACCTTTTTTGAGTTAGGCCAAGTCAAAACAGGATTTGCACCAACAATAATCATAGCTTTAACTTCATAAGGTTTACCTGAAAGTAACACATCCGGTAAAACCATAGCTTGACCTTCACCATAGATTCTATCCCAGAAACCGTAAAATATCGGATACTCTTCAGCACCCAAAGGTTTTTCCGTAACCCTACTAGGAATACTAGGTGAAGCCAACCTTAACCTTGAAATAGTAATCCAGCCCCCTTCAACGTCCACATTACCTGTTAAGGCTTGAAGGATCGCCATTGAACGATTGTTTTGGACAGAAGTAACTTGAAGATTTAAAGCATTTCCCGGCAGGATACAGGCAGGTTTTGTGGTTGCAAACATTCGAGCAGCTTTTCTGACCATCTCAGCAGGAACCCATGTTATCTTCTCAGTTTTTTCTGGTGGATAGTTTTTAACATGTTCTTCAAGTTTATCAAAACCAGTTGTCCATCTCTCAACAAAATTTCTGTCGTAAAGCTTTTCTGAAATTATCACGTTCATCATGGATAGAGCTAAGGCACAATCTGTTCCCGGTCTAGGTTGAAGATGTAGGTCAGCTTTTTTTGCTAATTGAGTGGTTCTTGAATCCACAACGATAAGTTTTGCACCCTTTTTCACATTTTCAAGAATATGTTTAGCTGTTGTGGGTCTGGATGCTCCTGGATTAAACCCCCAAACCATTATACACTTTGAACCTTCGATACCAGCTTCAGCTTCAGGAAGTTTTCCAAAGGTTAAAAGAACACCCAAAACCATCGCACGAAAACATATACTTGCAGAAGAAGAAAGGTTTGGAGTACCATAAGCATCACAAAATCTACGAATAAGATGATAAACATCCTGATGGTCTATTCCTTCACCCACATAGACGGCTGTAGCCTTAGCTCCATATTTTTCCTTAATCTCACTTAACTTTTCAGCTACAATTGTTAATGCTTCATCCCAGCTTATCTTCTTCCATTCACCATTCTCTTTTTTTAAGGGATGCTTAAGTCTGTTTGGAGAATACAGATATTCCACAGCACTGTAGCCCTTGGGACATAAAAAACCAGAATTTCTTGGATGTTCACGTATACCTTCAACTTTAACTACTCTATCTTTTTCAACATAAACATTCATACCACAACCAGCATCACACATCCGACAAAAAGTCTTAAAAATTTTAACATCAACCATAACAAACACCAATCCTTGATCGAAATAGTTCTCTGTTTACACTAAAAGTTTTTTCCACTAACCTAACAACTCAAAAAATAAAAATGTGAAATTAAACTTACCTTTCCCTTTTTCCTTGGATAAACTCTTCAACCCATTGTTTTGCGATATGGTCTGGAACTTGGACAGGTGGATGTTTAAAAGCATAGGCTGAAATACTGATTAATGCTCCTTTTATGCCTCGGTCTAACGCCATTTTCATGGCTCTAATAACATCAACCATAACACCAGCACTGTTTGGAGAATCTTCAACATCAAGTTTAACATCGATGTATACTGGTACATCTCCAAACTTTTTCCCTTTTATGTTGATGTAACATATTTTTCTGTCCCCAAGGAATGGAACATAGTCAGAAGGCCCTATTCTCACCGGTATCTCGTAGGAAAGAAGACTTGTTACAGCTTCTGTTTTACTTATCCTTTTCTTACTTAAACGAGCTTCGGAAGTCATGTTGAGAAAATCTGTGTTTCCACCTATGTTTAGCTGGTAGGTTTCAACAACATGAACACCTCTGTTCTCTAAGAGGTCTACGAGAGTTCTATGAAGAATCGTTGCTCCAACTTGACTTTTGATGTCATCTCCAGCAATGGGTAGTTTTGCATCTTCATATTTCTTAGCCCAAACAGGGTCTGAAGCTATAAATTCAGGCATAGCGTTGATAAATCCACAGCCAGCTTTTAATGCTTCTCCAGCATAAAACTCAGTAGCCTTACTACTACCCACAGGTAAATAGTTAATCAGAATTTCAGCTCCACTTTCCCTCAAAACTTCAGCAACATCTACCGGTTCAATTGGTTCCGTGTTTCCAAGTCCAAAGGCATCTTTCATGTGAGGTGCTACACCATCAAGAATCGGAGCGGGATTAACGATAACATCTAACCTTGGAACATCGGAAAACTTAACGGTACAGTTTGGTGGTGAAAAAATCGCTTCAGAAAGGTCTTTCCCAATCTTTCTGGGGTCTACGTCAAAAGCGGCAACAAACTCTATGTCTTTGATTCTGTATTCACCAAAGACCGTGTGCATAAGTCCTGGAATCTTAGCATCATCCTTTACGTCCTTGTAAAAACTGACTCCCTGAACTAAAGAAGAAGCACAGTTCCCAACGCCTGCGATCGCAACTTTTATCGAACCCATATAACCTTCAACCTCCAACAAAATTTTTTATGTTTATCTAGAATCATACAAGAAGATGTACTGAAATTACCCTTAAATTGACAATGATATATGAAGTTAAATTAGCATAAAAATGTTACCAAACCTAAAATTTTTTAAAAAAGTTTTTTACACCTACCAATTTTTTGGGTTTTAGAATTATTTTTCTTTCAGAGTCCTTTACTGTTTTCCCCAAAATATAAACTTTAACTTTATGTTTTTCGGCTATACTTATAGCTTTATCAACTTCTTCTTGTGGTAAAACTATACAAAATCCAATTCCCATGTTGTAAACTCTGTACATTTCTTCATCAGGGATACTTCCGTATTTTTGGATTAAATCAAATATTGCTGGTGGTTTAGGTAAATTTTCCAAGATATATCCAAAATTTTTTCCAACCCTTAAAAGGTTCAACAAACCCTTGCCAGTGATATGTGCCATAACTTTAATGTTTAATCCTGCTTTAAGCATATCTAAAATTTCAGGCACATAGATTTTTGTTGGTTCTAACAACTCTTCACCTAAACTTCTACCAAACTCATCTATGTAGGTATCAACTTTAAGTTTAGCTTTTTCAAAAAGAACTTTTCTTGCAAGAGTTAACCCATTACTGTGGATACCGGAACTCTCAAGTCCAAGAACAATGTCTCCTTCAACTAAATTTTCACCTAACACCATCTTTTTGAGAGGAACAACCCCAACACACATACCTACAAGGTCAAATCCATATCCTTCTCGTTTACCTGTAACCATTTCGGGTAGTTGAGCAATTTCACCACCCACAATTGTAACTCTTGCTTTTTTAGCACCTTCCACTAACCCTACAGCTATTTCTTCTAACATTCTGACATCTGGTTTCTGAACAGCTACATAGTCAACGAAGGATACTGGCTCTGCCCCTACACATAACACATCATTTACGTTCATTGCTACACAATCGATCCCCACAGTGTCATACTTATCCATAAGTTGTGCAACAAAAACTTTTGTTCCAACTCCATCTGTTTTTAAAGCTAAACCCATTTCTTCCGAAATTTTAACAACACCTGCAAAATGAGCAATAGGAATCGCTGGTTTCCCTAAAACTTCTCTAAAGTTAAAAGTTTTATTACACCATTCAACCACACGTTTTAAAGCTTCATCTTCACTTTCAACATCAACTCCAGCATCCTTGTAAGTTTTAAATTTGCTAGAAAAATTCAAGTTTACATTTCACCACCATTAGACTTATTCAACTATAAGTTTGACGGTTAACAAATATGAAGCTTAACTCTTAAACAAAAAATTAATTTACAAGTGTAAACTTTCGTCATAAATCGGTGGAAAAAGAAGCTTTTCGAGGACTTGGACTGATGAAGATAGTTCCATGGAGTTATGTAAGTTCTTGGACTTGTTATGGATGTGGTGACATCTGTTGTTCTTCTTCCGTTATACCATTAACCACACAGGAATGGTTAAGGATAGTAAAAAGTTTTGGATTTGAATGTGTAGAAACAAGTCCGACTGGTTTTTACCTTAAGAAGACTCCTGAAGAAAAATGTATCTTCCAATATGAGTACATGGGTAAACATCTCTGTGCAATCCAACCTATAAAACCAAGAGCTTGTAAACTTTGGCCTTTTAAAGTTTACAGAAAACCATTGTACGGTTTAGCTGAAAAAGCTGCCTTTTATTATGGAGGAGAAATTTTTTATGTTTACCTTGACACAAAATGTGCGGGTATAAGTTATGGTAAACCTTCAAAACATTTTATAAGAAACGTTATACCTGAATTTATTGAAGTTGCATTAGGAACTAGAGAAGAACAAGTTTATTCAACAGCACCCTTAAACGTAAGACCTAAGATAACAACGTTAGCCTATTTTTAAGCTTCTGTACCATGTAAAAGCAAAAATTACCATCAGAGCAACCACTAAGACAGAGATAAACCAAAAAACAGAATTGTTGATGTTGGTTCCAAAAACTAAGGGTGGAAAAGGAAAAATCCAGATAAACCCTCCGGCTGAAGTTAAGCTAGGACTCATAAACACGGATAAGAATGTTAGAGCAAAACCGACAAAAATTAAAATAAAACCTAAAATCAAAAGTTTAGGAAATAAACTTTCAAGAACACTTAGGTCGGAACTTGGATGTGTTCTAACAAATTGGGTTTGCATACAGCTTCTACATGTTAAACTCACAGGGTCCATACATGACTCACAAACTCTTCGACCACATTTTTGACAAACATAAACTGCTTTATTTTTACCGCAGATTTCACAGATAGGTCCGGACATAAAAATTTTACCTCCAGAAAGTCAATATGGGAGTAAACAGAAGGAAAAAGATAACAACCATCAGGATTAACATTAAGTAAACCAGGGTTTTTACTGTTTTTGCATCGGAACCAAAAACTATTGGGATAGGTCCTATAAAGATAACTCCTCCACCCTTAACTCCGTTTTTCTGGGAAGAAAAACTGGATAGTAGGACAGTTAAAAAAATGATAAAAAACCCGGTTAGTATAAGGATAAAACCTATACCAAAAAGATTTTCAGCTGAAAACATCAAAGTACTCATCCCGTATCGTACATATAACTTTTACCTTTCTCCTAACGGTTCTGTTAACTTATTGTTGGTATAACGTTCTGGAGATAAAAGAAGTTGCCGAAGGCAATTTGGGGAAATCTTTAATTTCCCTTTCATCCACCGTTATATTCCCCAAGTGAAGCGTAAGCTGAGAAGTCCGCCAAGCCTGCTTAAAAACTCAATCATTCTCATCGAATATAAACAACTCCTCAATTGTTGTTTTCAATGTTTTGGCTATTTTATATGCCAATTTAAGGGATGGATTATACTTCCCTTTTTCTAAAAAAACAATCGTTTCTCTCCGAACTCCCACCTTTTTTGCTAACTCTTCCTGCGTCATATTATATCTTGCTCTGTACTCTTTGATCCTCGTTTTCATTTCAATCCCTTATCTTCTAGAAAAGTAGAATCTCAACAGAAACCACGAGTAGATTCCGATGAGCAAGGAGATCTCATACATCTTCCTTAAATTCACCTTAAGTATCCCATAAAAATCAATCCAAAAAATGATAGATAGAGATAGAACAGTTACCCAGAAAGCATAATGACCTGCCTTATCGTTTATCCTTTCTATTCTCTCATCGATGATAGTTTCTGTTTCCGGTTTCCTTGCATGGTAGATATTTGAAATGAGCAGAAGAATCCCTCCTAAGGTCAGTCCGCCACCCAAAGGATAGATATTAAGCAACCAGAGCAAAATACCGATAAGAATCATCGAAATACTGATGTAAAATCCGGATTTATTCATTTTTACACCTACTCTATGCTTCTTTTACTATAATAACCATAGAAGACCATGTATAGCAAAACCAATGCGCATGCGGAAAATGCTAAGGTATATCCAACTTCTATATGCTTGTTTAGCGCTATCAATGTTGTGCCAGCTAATGCAGCACCTATTACAAAAACCTGGTATATTCTTCTCGATACTTTCTCGCTTATTCTGTGGGTTCTTTCATCCTCCATGACCTCTTTAACGCCTCTCTTACCCAATGCTATCAAAACTATTCCTATACTAAATG
>CAZNLG010000070.1:0-1937 GCA_964573765.1 uncultured Candidatus Bathyarchaeia archaeon
TCTTCCTTGTATTCTGCTTGAAGAAGTTCTTTTAAGGCTAATGCTGCCATTATTCCGCCTCTAAACTTCACTCCCCGCATAGAGTAGGATGAATCTATGAGGATTACGTTTGAAGATTTTGCTTTATGGATTGGAACTCGTGCTTTAAGGTCTTCGTTTTGAATTTGTAGATTTTCTGGGTCTCGGATGGCTACATTTATCATGGTTTCTTGAATGTCCAACATATCATAGGTGTGTTGGAATTCATCAAATTCTTGGAGGATACTGGAAGGTGAAACTCCAAACCCCCAATCTCTAACTTCATGGATACCTACTGCTTGTTTTCTTAAATTGAAAAAAACTTCTTCCAAAACTTTCTTTGCTATTATCTTTTCACTTTTTTCTGTAAACTCGGGGTAGACCATTAAAATATGCGGATAAACCCTGTAAGAGTAAACTTTAAGGTTAAGTAGTTCTTCTTTAGCAAGTTCTTCTGTTACTCTACCTGGAAAGTTTTGGATCAGTTGTTCTGGGGGGAGTTCGGAAGACTTTATTTCTCCTTTCTTTACCTTTTCTACAAGTTTTTCCCATTCTTCTTTATTCCTTAAGAAGTCTTCTATTCGTTGGTTGTCTACACCTAACCATCTTAAATATCTCTCCAACATAGCCTGAGGAGATTCTTTGTTTAAGGCTTCAAGATAAGATTGAATCATCTGTTCAATCTGTAGTTTTCGAAGATACCTTTCACGGCTTGCTTCATCTAAATTGAAAAGTTTGTAAAGAAGGTCTTCCGTAAACTCTCTACCAAAAGTTTGAGAGATACCTTCCTTTTTCTTTTCTTCTTTACAAAGTTCACATTCTGGCTTCATTTTCCCTTATCTCACGTAAAATATATCCATCGTCTACCATACCCACATATCTTGGTATACAAAACATCATGGACCGTAGGATTATGTCTATAGTTGAAAGATAGGTTTCATCATCCACTTCTTCAGCTCCTGAAATCTTTGAAACATACAGATTGATAACTTCATACCTTCTTAGTTTTGGAACTATGGATAAGTCTATTGGTAGGTATTTTTCCCCTCCGGTTTCAATTGCATTTTCTCTGAGTGCTTCATAAAATTCAGAAAATCTTTCTTGGGGTAGTTGTGTGTATATCTCTTCACAAGTTTGTTTTAAGGCTCTTTCAAAGAGTTTTTCTATAATCTCGTCTTTTCGACTTTCAATACCATATTCAACTTCAATTCTACCTCTAAGAGCAAGTTTTACGATTTCAAGAGATTTTCCATAATCTGAAAGTAACGGTACATTTCTACCTTCTCTTAATGCTTTTGATTGAATATGGTCATAAAGCTTAATCGTAGCTCTACATGAAGGTTCAGATTCTATTCTTCTTGCAATTTCACATCTTTCCTTGTCTCTTGCACATCTCACGGTTCTAGCTAAAATCTTCAGATGCCAACTGGGAATTCTGGTTTTCCGTTTTTTCCATTTTGTGTAATACATATTTCTTAAACCTATCTCGATTTCTTCTTCAAGAGTTTCAGGAGGACCTATTTCGATTTCTTCCATTCTATCCAACAAGGGTTCTTTTATGGGGTTTGTTCCTCTGTAGTTTGCAGGGTTTGTTGAAGCTAACTCTAAGGTGTCGATTTTAAACGGTATGATGTCTCCTTCAACTGTTGTAACTTGATGTTCTTCAAAAAACTCATGAAGAAGTGTTTGAAGGGAAGAAGGTAATGCTCCTAACTCATCAAAATATCCAACACCACGATTAGCCTTTAAAGCCCTTCCCGGAATGAAAACTTCCGGATGGTCAAGGTCGTAACCTTCCCTAATTTTTTGAATAGAAATTCCTCCGATAAGTTGTCTTGTGGTTAACATTGGGTCTCCGGGAATTCTAACCCAGATTCTTGGAACCCATGTAAGTTCAACAGTATTCTCTTCTAGAAGTT
>CAZNLG010000070.1:1947-6267 GCA_964573765.1 uncultured Candidatus Bathyarchaeia archaeon
GGAAAAACAAACCGGATGGGTGGGGTCATCATAGATTTTACAACCTTTTACTGCAAGAATTTTTGGTGGTAGAAGTTTTGCAATAGCCTTTGAGAAAGTTGTTTTTCCGTAGCCTTTCCTACCTTTAAACAAGATGGGTGAACCTGAAAGTAAAGCATTTTTTACAAGCTCTTTTTCTTTTTCTTTCCCAACAATGTCAGGAAAAGCATCTATATTCTTTTTTTCACATTCCAAAATTTTTTCTGTTACATAGTCTATGGAAGACTTTGAATGGTAAAAGTTGTAGGGTTCTTCCCAAATGTCTACTTCCTTTTCACCGATAATAAATTTTGGGGCATTAGCTCTGGTTATTCTAACTTCTTCGTAGATCAGGTTTTCTATCTCAGTTTGACTTATTCTTGAACTCCATGCTCCCAAATTCTTTAACACCAGTAAGGGTTTAGACGTCTAACCTTAGGTAATATTAGTACCCGCATTAATTAGCATTTCTAAACTTAAGTTTGGTAAAACTCAGAGCTTAAGCCACTTCACTTCTCCATTAAATTCTCAGCTTCTCCTCTTTCCTTTGCAAATTCAAGCAGAAGCTTTTTTTGACGTTCTGTAAGGTTTTTAGGTACTTCCACCATAACTTTAACAAGTTCATCTCCTTTTCCAAAACCATGCAAACGGGGTAATCCTTTTCCCTTTAACCTAAAAACCGTACCATTTTGGGTTCCGGGAGGTATCCTTAACTTAGTCTTTCCATCTAAAGTTGGGACTTCTATTTCAGCTCCCAACGTAGCCCATGTAAAAGCAATCGGAGCTTTGTAGATGATATCGTTACCATCCCTAATAAAAACAGGATGAGGTTTAACATGGATAACAACATAAAGGTCTCCTGGAGGACCTTTCCCCATGGAAGGTTCTCCTTCTCCCGGGATCCTTAAACGGTGACCTGTATCTACACCAGGTGGAATCTTTATACGTATCTTCTTCAACCGTCGAACTTTACCTGTTCCCTTACATTCTGGACATGGGTTGTCTATTATTTTTCCTTCTCCTCCACAAAGGTCACATGTAAATATTTGAACGTATTGTGCAAAACCTGAAGTTCTAGTGATTTGAATTCTACCTGTTCCTTGACATCTTGGACAGTTTTTGGGTGTTGTTCCAGGTTTAGTTCTTGAACCATGACATACATTACAAACTTCCGTTTTTGGCACTTCTATAACTGTTTTTAGTCCGGAAGCAGCTTGTTCAAGTGTTATCTCCAGATTATAAACTAAATCTTCCCCTTTCTCGTAATATTCTTCCCTAGCCCGAGGTCTTCTTCCACCAAAAAAGATATCAAAAATTCTGTCAAATTCACTGAAGCTAAAAAGGTCTTTAAATACGTCTTCAAAATCCACTCCCCTAAATATATCTTCAGGAGTGTATCTTCCTTCAAGACCAGCATGTCCAAACATGTCATACTGTCTTCTTTTTTCATCATCAGATAAAACTGCATAAGCTTCTGATATTTCCTTAAATTTTTCCGCTGCATCTGGGGATTTATTTCTGTCAGGATGATATTGCATAGCTAACCTTCGGTAAGCAGCCTTAATCTCTTCCTTTGAAGCATTCCGGGGGACCCCCAAAATTTCATAGTAGTCCCTTTTACCACTCATAAAAATTCATCTACTAACATTTTTTAGAAAAAACTATTTATTTTTGTTCTTTCTTATCTTCCACAACTTCATAGTCTGCATTAACAACTTTTTCTTTGGAATTTTGTTGAGAAGCCTGTTTTTGTGCTTGTTGTTGAGCTACCTGTCTGTAAACAGCTGTTCCTACTTCTTGAAGGATTTTTGAAAGTTCTTCATTTTTAGCCTTAATCTTCTCAACATCCTTTCCTGCTAAAGCTTCCTTTAACTCGTTGACGGATTTTTCGATTTTTTCAATCTGTTCTTTTGTAAGTTTTTCTTTAAGTTCTCTCTTTGTTTTCTCTGCGGTGTAGATCAAAGAATCCGCTTGGTTACGAATTTCTGCTTCTTCTTTCTTTTTCTTGTCCTGTTCAGCAAATTGTTCAGCTTCCTTGATCATCCTGTCAATTTCTTCCTTTGAAAGTCTATGTGGAGCTGTAATTGTCAGTTTTTCTTCTTTTCCGGTTGCAAGGTCTTTAGCAGTAACGTTTAGAATTCCGTTTACATCTATGTCAAAGGTTACTTCTATTTGGGGGACCCCTCGTGGAGCTGGTGGAATTCCTGTTAGGTTAAATCTTCCAAGTGAAATGTTGTCGGCAGCCATCGGTCTTTCGCCTTGGAGTACATGTACTGTAACAGTTGTTTGGAAATCTTCTGCTGTGGTGAAAATTTGGCTTCTTCTACAGGGTATTGTTGTATTTCTTTCTATGATTTTTGTGAAAACTCCCCCTAAAGTTTCAACTCCAAGTGATAGGGGTGTTACATCAAGTAGTAGGATATCTTTTACTTCACCCGTTATTATTCCTGCTTGGATGGCTGCACCCATTGCTACACATTCCATGGGGTCGATTCCTCTTTCCGGAGGTTTACCCATAACTTCTTCAACAAACTTTTGAACGATGGGCATCCTTGTTGGACCACCAACCAAAATTATCTTGTCTATGTCTTCTGGTTTCATTTTAGCATCTTCAAGAGCTTGCATTATAGGGCCTCTACAACGTTCAACGATAGGTCGTACAAGTTCTTCCAGTTTTGCCCTAGTTATACTCATGGTTAAATGTTTTGGTCCAGTTGAATCCATAGCTATAAACGGAAGGTTTATCTCCGTTGTTAGAGAAGTTGAAAGTTCGATCTTTGCTTTTTCAGCCGCTTCCTTTATACGCATCATAGCCATATGGTCTTTTTTAAGGTCTATTCCAGTCTCCTTCTTAAATTCTTCTACTATGTAGTTTACCAGTGCATTGTCCATGTCTGTTCCACCAAGTTGTGTATCACCACTTGTAGCTTTAACTTCAAAGACCCCTCCACCAAATTCAAGGATAGTTACATCTAAGGTTCCACCACCAAGGTCAAAAACCATTATCTTTAGTTCTTTACCTGCCTTATCTAACCCATACGCTAAAGATGCTGCTGTAGGTTCGTTGATTATCCTTGCAACTTCGATACCAGCTATGGTTGCAGCGTCTTTTGTTGCTTGTCTTTGGTTGTCGTTGAAATAGGCTGGAACAGTGATAACTGCTTTATCAACCTTCTCTCCCAGAAAAGCTTCTGCATCCTTCTTGATCTTTTGAAGAAGAAAAGCTGATAGTTGTTGGGGTGTCCATTCTTTCCCATAGATTTTATACTTATAGTCTGTTCCCATCTTACGTTTAAATGCGGTAACAGTTCCTTCAGGGTTGGTTATTGCTTGTCTTCTTGCAGGTTCACCTACAAGAAGTTGACCATCTTTTGTAAAAGCCACATAGGATGGGAAAGCTTTCCCGTAAAGGGTTACTCCTTCACTACTGGGAATTATTACTGGTTTTCCACCTTGAAGTACAGCTGCAGCTGAGTTACTTGTTCCTAAATCTATACCTATAATTTTTCCCATGGTTTAAACACCTCCAACATTTAAT
The DNA here is from genome assembly GCA_964573765.1 of uncultured Candidatus Bathyarchaeia archaeon. GTDB lineage: Archaea > Thermoproteota > Bathyarchaeia > Hecatellales > Hecatellaceae > CAZNLG01. The sequence goes on from CAZNLG010000070.1 coordinate 5,504, forward strand.
CATCCTTTGATTTAGAAACCTTGACAAGGCTTGGTCTAACCACCTTACCCCTTAAAACATAACCCTTTCTCAACTCTTCAACCACAATGTTGTCAGGAGAATCGTTAGTTTTGACCTGTTCAACAGCTTCATGTAAATTTGGGTCAAAAGGTTTACCTACCGCATCGATACTAACAAGCCCTTCTTCCTTTAAAATTTCCTGTAAACCTTTTAAAGTAATTTCCACACCCTTTGTTAAAGCTTCCTTATCATTGGTTTCTTTAGCAGCTTTTAGAGCAAGTTCAAGGTTATCCATGACGTTCAGGAGTTTTATGATAAGTTGTTCACTTCCAAATTTTATGGCTTCTTCCATTTCCTTCTTTACTCTTTTCTGGTAGTTCTCAAAGTCGGCTTGTAAATATTTTAACCGGGTAAGATATTCATCGGATTTTTTACGTTCTTCTTCTAAAGCTTTTTTTAACGTTTCAAATTCTTCTTCAAGCTTTCTTTCTTCACTTTCTTCTTGACTTTTGGGAAGGCTCATGGATAAACCTCTGTAAACTTTAAATGTAAGAACACCAGACCCCTTTCATAGGAGGTACAACTCTCATAAGCTACGTTACATTTTGGATTTGGTTAAAAAGCTGAAGAAAAAGAATGAAGTTTATTTTATAAATTTTTCGGGTTAAACCTTCGTATTTTTAAAAGTAAAATTAAATTTTAGGGGTTGTTCAACCAAAATTTTTAAGCTAAAACCTGTAAATTAAATTTGGAAAGAAAAGTTT
>CAZNLG010000071.1:0-6242 GCA_964573765.1 uncultured Candidatus Bathyarchaeia archaeon
CTTGGTTGAATGAGCTACAATCCAAGGGCTGGGGTTCTTCATCTTACAAATTACGTAGGTTGGTTTATTCTTGTTTTTTGCATAAAAAAGTTCCATGGACGTTCCAACCGAAGGTTTCGGAACATATGCAACTAAAAAATCACATCTATCTATGTCTTCCAAATCTCTTTTAACCAAACCTTTAATTGGAACTTCTTTCCACCATTCACCTCCACGTGAAGAATAAACAATTTTTTCACGTTCCCATGGGTCTAAAACTTCAAATCCCATATCCTTTAACATTTTTCCAAGCTTCTTTCTGTAGAACTGTCTCCTTTCCATCCCTTGGATTGGTCCGGAAATAAAGACTTTTTTAGGTTTCTTAATTTCTGGTTGGGATAATATGTCTGGTTTATCCGTAACGATTCCGTCGACACCCGTTTCAATAAAAGAATCGGCTAATTGACGGTTGTTTATGGTCCAAATATAAACCGTTAAACCTTCATCATGAATTTTTTTAATCATCTCTTCTGTAGTATAACGGTATTCAGGAAAGATTACGTCCGCTTTAGCTTCCCTAGCAAGTTTAACTGGGTTTATGGGTGTACATTTAAAGATTATTCCTGTTTTGATTTTTTGGTTTAATTCCTTAACCTTTTTTACACTTTCATGGATAAAGGAAGTAACAATCACTTCTTCAACCATATTCGTTTGCTCAAAAATTTTAACAACCTTCTCTTCCATCCCAGCTTTTTTAAGTTCAACAACAAGTTTTACTTTACCCTTAATGGTTTCAACCACTTCTTCAAGAATTGGAATTTTTTCATTCATCCCTGCATCAAGTTTCTTAAGTTCATTTAAACTCATATTTTCAACATAACCACTTCCATCGGTTGTTCTATCAACAGTTTCATCATGTATAACCATAAGGTAACCATCTCTGCTAGGTCTTACATCAACTTCTACCATATCCGCACCCATCGTAATAGCTGTTCTAATTGCACGAAGAGTATTTTCAGGTTCATAACCACTTGCTCCTCTATGTGCTATGCATAAAACTTTCTTCATGAAAAATAACACACCTTTTTCTAGGTTTTGTTACTGTTTCTGGTTAAGGTGAAACTTTCTCTATATACATAAGAGTATAGTTAAGTTTGGGTATGTATCGCATTCTTAGGATTGCTTTAGCTTTACCATAAGTAGTTTTAACTCTAACGTTTAAGTATTCCCCTTTTAAGGTTTCATACCCATAAAGTCTTCTTTTAACTTTTTTTTGAAGTCTTTTTATATCTATTTTTACCTTCACATCTGTCTTGAAGGGTTGTAGTTTAATGGTTTTTTCCATTGCTTCTTCTAAAACCCTTACTGTGTGTTTGTCTGGGGCGATAGGTACACCGACAAACTGGTGGTAAATAGTTCCAAGCGCTATTCCACCTTCAAAAATAGCTCTTTCTCTATCCGTAACTTTAGGGTCAAAATACTTTTTTGTCTCATCCATAAATTTCAACCACTTTCAAGGTTTAGTTCTCTCCGTATTTCACCTAGATTTATCGTTCTTTCAGCAACAAAATCATGTTTATGGATTGTTTCAAAACTTCTTTGTTTAAATTTGACTACAATATCATCGGGAAGGTTTGGAAAACTTTCAGCAAAATTCTTCATCATAAACCTAACACAGTCTTCAACAAATCTAGGATTTTTCACTGCTCGTTTCACGATTTCAGCTTCATCCGTTCTTTTTAACAATCCATAACTAGGAGCACTCATCGACTTTTCTATGATATTCACTAGTTTTGAAGCATCCATTTTAAATCCTTCTGGGACTTCCGTTACGATTATTCCGTAGCTACGTTGCATATGGGTTGCCCAAGGAATTTCATCTAAAACTTTTTGTAGGTTTTCAGATAAACCTAACTGGTTCAAGTTTTTTTGGTTAAATTCTTCCTTCAATATCTCTTGTGCACAAGGACAGGCTGTTATGCCTCCTACCTTAACCCCAACCCTCTTTTTGGTCTTTATTTTTTGTTCAAAATCTTTTTTTGCAAGAGCAGAAGCAAATATTATACAGGATTCATAAGTAACCATTTCTGTTTTTGGTGTAAGTTTTTCAACGATAGCTTCACCTACAGCTCTAACTTCTGAACGGTCAGCATACTCATGACGTTTAAGTAACTCTTTTGCTATGTCACTACAAACATCTTCAAGTTTGTAGGTTTTACCTGCAAACTCCCCCAAAACTTCAGTTATTATCTCATAGTTTCTTGAAGCATGAATTCCCTTCTGGTTTGCAGGTAGGTTAATAAAAGCAGAAAAACTTGGTACTACAATGGTTGGTTTTCCACCAAAATAAACAAAGCCTATAGGCATTTTAACACCAGCAACACCCACCCTCTTCAGAGGAATGGGAACACCCGGTTCTTTATCATGAACCTCAGGTAAACTCAACCTTCACCAACACTTTTGGTCCTTACCCATTTCTTAACCTTAAAACTTTTTACCAATATAAAAGGTTGGTGTAAACCATTTAAATCTTAAATTCCGAAGTTTCCTTATAGAGATTAACCAAATAATTCGTTATCTTGGATGTAGCTTTTTCCTGTTTTAAGAGCGATCCTTGCCTTTTGAAGTTCACTTCCTAAGTAGGCTGCATGGTCTAAACGTGAAATCAGATTTTCTTCAAAAATTCTTCTGTAGATATCTTTTGGATTTTTCCCCTTTACCACAAAGTCAGGTTTTTCTTTACCATAACGATAATGAAAAACAAGTATTTCTTCTGTTTCACGATTTAGTCTAACTTTAAAGTATCCTAAAGGGTCAGAAACATACTCTTCGGTTGTTTGAGCTTTAACAATTTTAACCCATTTTTCATTCATAGCTTCTTCAAAAGCTTCATCCTTTCTCTTCTTCTCCTTTAAGATTAAAAGGTCGATTCCCAAGTCTTTTGGAGGTGTTTCTCTTCTTTTTGCTAAGGCAACCATTTTGATGGCTGTTGAAAGTTCTTTAACACTTTCTTGGGTTTTATTACTAGCCTGAGTTGTAAACACTAGGTTAACTCCAACTTCCCATGCTAAAAGAGCAAGCAAAAAGTTAATTCCAACAGAATCTACATCCACAAGTTCAGTGATGTTTCCTGCTCCAAACAAAAGTGGTGTTTCCGGATTTCTCCTTCTAAACTCAACGTAACCCATTAAAGAATCTACAAAATTTTGAACGGTTAGTAAAGGGTCTGCAATTATATGTTTAAAACCCAACAGTCTTGCTTTCTTTATGTTTAGTTCAAGCTGGTTTACCCTTTCCACATAATTTTCAGGAATTTTACCTGCTTCATCAACCGGGGTTACCACCACGTATTTGTTTGTCAAGGAAGAAATTTTTGAAGCTTCTTCCATGTTTTCCCCATTTATGCTTAAAATCAAATCAGCACCAACTTCCACAGCAAACTTTATCTCTTCAACATCGTTAGAATCTATACTTACTGGTTTTTTTACAGCTTCAAAAACAGACCGTACTGCTCTCTCCGCATCTTCAGGATGTTTTCTTCCCGCAACCATCCCGATATCCACTACATCGGCCCCATGTTTAACGTATAGTTTAGCCAACCTTTGGATTTCTTCATCTGAAAGAAACGGAACATTCACAATTTCAGCTACAAGTAAGGGAGGGTATCCAAAACAAGTCCAAACTTTTCTTTCTCCAGAACCTAGAACAAGTTTTTTGTCTTCCCTAACCTTAGAAGCTTCCAACCTGATTAGTTCAAGTTCCTTTAAAGCTTTTTCTTTAAGTTTTTCCTTTAAAAGTTCACATGCAGGTATTTTTGTTGATAAATGTACAACATCTAAACTGTCTAATACTACAGGTAGGTCTGCTGCATGTTTTGGACCCTTAAACACAGGTATACCAATTACCCTAGAAACTTCAGCAACATCACCTGCAATCATTCCAGGTAATAAAACCAAGTCAAAATTTTTTATCTTCATTCCCATTTCTTTAAGTTTTTTAGCCGCATAGGTTGGACTGATAAACGCCGCAACCTGAATGGGTAACGTTAAAACTTCAACTTCAACATTTTTGTTTTCACTAACGTTTTTCTCAACCATATTTTTTGCTAAAACACCAGTTACAATTAAAACACGTTTTTTATGACTCATAAATTTACACCCATTAGTTTCCTAAAAGGGCACTCTTTTCCTAACATGAACCTTTGAAGATATCCTCTAGGATTTTTTCAAGTTCTTTGGGCTGATTCAGAACGGTTACACCTTTCATTCTGCGAAGTTTCTTAATGTTTTCAACATCTACTTCTCTTGGTTTAACTCCAACCTTTTCACCAAAAACTACCGCCCCAAAAGGACATACTGGTAAACATAAACCACAACCCCAACATTTTTCAAGGTTGATTCTTGCTTTTCCATCCTTTAACTCAACCGCTCCATATTTACAAACTTCCATAGGTGGGCAAGGTATACATCCCCTACACCTATCCCTGTTAACAGTGTAGGGAAGCTCCGTCTCACCAGGATGTTGTTCTGTGGGTAGAACATAGATTGGAATGTTTCCTTTTTGGGCTTGGGCAAAAACGTTCGTCACGAGAGTATCAGCAATTCCATGAACTATCTTTGCCACAGTGTTTCCACTACAAGGAGAAATCATCAAAACCTGATATCTTCCTAGCTGAAGTCTTCCAGAAACTGGAAAACTCCAATTTTTCTCCGAAACAAAAAACTCTTCATAGTATCCACCGGGTGAAATTTTCTGTACTTCAGATAAAAGTCCGTAGATTCTCAAAACTTCCCAACCAGCTTTAGAAGCAAAAGTTGTAATCTTAACGTTGAAGGTTTCTTTTATTTTCTTCATTGTTAAAACAGTTTCACGTAAAAAATGACCTGCTCCTGTAACCCCCCAAGCAACAAACCTAACCATCAAAACCAACCCAACATTAAACTCTCCAGAGAAAAGATTCTATAGAAACACCTAAATAAATCATAACCAGTATGAGTAGTCCCGCCAAAACCACTCCAAAAGCAATAGAACCAAAAGCTTTCTTTCTTTCAACACCTAAAAGGTATGCTGCCAAGGTAGCGGTCCATGCACCTGTAAACGGTAGGGGTGCAAAAGTGTATAAAGTTAAACCGACAACTCCGTACCTGTTAACATAAGGTTTAACTCTTCTTCTAACCTTCTCAGTAAAAACAATGTATCCAGAAACTACTTTTTCTAAAGTTCCACCAAAAAATCTTAAATCTGACTTTTCTAAAAGAAACTTTTCAATTTTGTTAAGTAAAGTCAGCAAAGGATAGATAACAAAAATATTTCCGGTAATCGAAAGAACAAAAACAAGTAAAGGGTTAAGTTTAGCAACAAGAATCCCATAGGGTAAAGCACCCCTAACTTCTGACATGGGTAAAACAGCCAAAACCAGAACGGATAAAAGTTGAAAAAATAAACTTGACATCTATTTCAACCCGAAAAAATCAAAGTTTAACAAGTTGTTTGTAACCAACCTTTTTAATTCCCCTAATATTTTCACCATGTGATGTAAGATTTAATATTTCAACCTTAGCCCAGCTTGAAAGCCATTCCAATAATCTTTTTGCTATTTGCAGTTTTTTACGTTTAAACGGTGAAATTTCCAAATCTTTTCCAACATTTGGTTTTGAGTATTTTCCGACCATGTTTCCAAAATCCATTCCAGCTAAAATTATTTTTTTTGCATCAAAGTTTTCTGCAAGAAAAACACAACGGTCTCCATCCGTAAATCCACCAAAATTATAAACTCGAGGTACAGGTTTAACTTGAGTTGTACCTAAAATTTTGTTAAGTTTCGGAACAATCCTTTTTAGGGTTTCTATGTTATCCCCATGTGCATGAACAACAAGAACTGAACCTTGTTTTTGTGCTTTAACAAGGTCTGGAATCTTCCCGTCCAAATCTGTTACCACAACATGCGGTACTATTCCCCTTTCCAGTAAAGCTGAAGTTGCCCCGTCTGCGGTGACTAATGTACATTTACCATAAAAACCTGTTTCTATGACGTTCCATAAATCTTCTTCAAGAGAAGGTCCAGCACCAAACACCAAGACATTCTTTCCATGGATCTTTGCCCTTAAAACATTTGGTGTTAAAGCCTTACCTACTATAAGTTTACTCAACAAGAAGGTTGATTCTTGGTCTTTTTCCCTATCCAATTTAAGTGTTTTTACAATTTTGTCGTACCAAAACCACCATTCCTGAAGTCTCATGTTTTAAAACCACACATAGAATTC